>JAZUAI010000030.1:0-53710 GCA_045637945.1 Clostridia bacterium | reverse complement strand
TTAAGTTCATTATCATTTGCAGACTGCATACCCATACTTATACGGTTTATTCCATAGTCTTTATATGCTCTAAGTTTCTCTTTTGTCAAAGTTTTAGGGTTAGCCTCAATAGTAACTTCACATTCTTTGTCTAAATTTATTAAAGAATTGAAATGGTCTGAAATAAAAAGTATTGAGGTTTCAACAAGGCTGTATAAATTCATATATATTACGACAGATAACAGATCTTTGGGGGAAAAATTGAATTCGTTTCCGATAAAAGATCCGAATTTTATGAGATTTGTTTATAGTAAAAAACTTATTGAAGTAATAAACAAATTTTATAAGGGGGAAATTATATATAGTTAATATTTATTTTTATCTATAAGAACTAATAATATAGTAGGCAAATAAAAAAATACTTGATATTTGCTTTAATGTGTGTTACAATGTTTTCAGCTTAAAATTGTTACTTTAAGAGTGGTTCAAACCACTCTTAATTGTTACTTAGGGCAAAATTTATTTTTTAGGAGTTTTATGCAAGGTAAAACAGCAACAATAGTTGAAGAAAACTTAACCAAAGTTATTGAAGGTTTAGGCTATGAATTGTATGAAGTAGAATATGTTAAAAAACAAAATGGTATGAATTTAACAATATTTATTACTTCAGAAAAAGGTCCAATAACTTTAAAAGATTGTGAGCTTGTTCACAGAACTGTTGATCCAATTTTAGATGAATTAGATCCAACAAACGGTGCAGGTTACTATCTCAATGTTTCTTCAGTAGGTCTTGATAAGCCAATAAAATCTGACAAAGATTTTAAAAGATGCTTAAACACTGAAATTGTCGTAAAACTTTTTGCCCAAAAAGATAATAATAACAAGGAAATTATAGGCATATTAAAAAGTTTTGATGATGTGCAAATTGAGGTAGAAGTTAATGGTTCTTCTACTGTTGTTTTGCGCCAAAATATTGCAGTTTGCAAACCAAATGTAAAAATATAGGGGAGAATAAAAAAATGGTAAACAAAGATTTTTTCTTAGCACTTGAAGACTTGGAAAGAGAAAAGAAAATTAACAAAGAGTTTTTTATTGAAGCATTGGAATCAGCTTTAACATCAGCTTACAAGAAAAACTTTGGTGAAGCAAAATCAGCAAGCGTTAAACTTAACCCAGAAAAAAATACAATTAGGGTTTATAGTTATAAAACAGTAGTTGCTGAAGTTGTTGACCCAGACAAAGAAATTAGTTTGGAAGATGCTAAAAAAATAAAAAAATCATATCAACTTGAAGATGTTATTATGGAAGAAGTTACACCAAAAGAATTTGGTAGAATTGCTGCTCAAATTGCAAAACAAGTTGTTATGCAAAAATTAAGAGAAGCTGAACACCAAGTTGCTATGAGTGAACTTTCAGAAAAACAAAACGAGCTTGTTACTGGTCTTATTAGAAGAATTGAAGCAGGTGTTGTTTATGTTGAAATTCCTGGTTCAAAAACTGAAGGTGTAATGCAAGAAAATGACCAAATTCCTGGCGAAAACTATGCTATTGGTGACAGAATTAAGGTTTATGTAAAAAATATTAAAGATTCACTTAAATCAACATATGTTCAAGTATCACGTAGCAATCCTGGTTTTGTTAAAAGACTTTTTGAACTTGAAGTTCCAGAAATTAAATCAGGTGAAATTGAAGTTAAAAATATAACTCGTGAAGCTGGTTACAGAACAAAAATGTCAGTTTATTGCTCAAATCCAAACATTGACGTTGTTGGCGCTTGTGTTGGTAACAAGGGTATGAGAATTAATGCTATTGTTAACGAATTAAACGGTGAAAAAATTGATATTATTGAATATTCAGAAAACCCACTTGAATATATTGCAAGAGCTTTAAGCCCAGCAAAAGTATCAACTGTTTATGCTTTAGATGGAAACAATTTTGCAAGAGCTGTTGTTCCAGATGACAAACTTTCACTTGCAATTGGTAAGAGTGGTCAAAACGTAAGACTTGCTGTTAAACTTACAGGCTGGAAGATTGATGTTAAGTCAGAAAGTGTTGCAAAACAAATTGATGGAGAATTATTCTTTAATCAAGAATCTTTTGAAAATGAAGAACCTACATTAAGTTTAAATCAAGAAGAATCAACTCAAGAAAATACATTACTTGATGATGCTGATGATTTGTTATCAGATGACTTACTTAATGATGTTGAATAATAACTAAATAAAGGAAGATAAATTATATGCCTAAAAAAATTCCTTTAAGAATGTGTGTTGCTTGCAGACAAATGCAAGAAAAAAAAGATTTGGTTAGAATTGTTAAAAATAATGAAAATCAAATTTTTATTGACCCAACTTTTAAAGCAAATGGAAGGGGAGCATATATTTGCAATAACCAAGATTGCTTTGATAAGTGTATAAAAACAAAAGCATTAAATCGTGCTTTTAAATGTGAAATTAAAGATGAAGTTTTAGAAAACTTAAAAAATTCTATTAAATAAAAAATGTTAAAACCAAAACATATAGGAGTATAATCTTTTGAGCGAAATTAATAACGAAGAAAAACAACAAAGTATTAACAATATTAAATCTTTATATAAGATAAATTCAGAAGGCACAATACCTTCACTTTTTCATGAGGTAAAAAAGGCAAAACAATATGCTTTTAACCTAGTAAATAACTACAAAGAAAGAATTGTAGCAATTAAACAAGCTGAAGAAACAAAGCAAAAACAAGAAATGCTTAAAGCTCAAGCAAAAGCAAAGGCTTTGGAAAATGCTGCAAAAGCTGTAAAAGAAGAAGAAAATGTTTCTTTTGCAGAACTTTTTGAATCTAAAGAAGCTGAAAATAAAAAGGAAACAGTCAAAAAAGAAACTGTAGCAAAAGAACCAGCAAAACCTGCAGCTGTAGTAAAAGAACCAGTAGAAGTTCAAACTGTAAAGGTTCAAGAGCCAAAAGTTACCAATAAAACGGTTGATGCTGCTCATTCTCAACAAAATGCTCAAAGAGAGAATGTAAAACAATATACTCCAAGATATAATGATAATAGAGGCCAAAACCCAAATTATCGTCCTCAACAAAATGGTTTTAACAATAAAAATAACTTTAATAACAATCAAAACGGCTTTGCACAAAGACAACCATATCATGCAAATGATGGTTCATTTAAACCAGGTCAAAGACCTGTTTATAATAACAATCAACAAGGCGGTTTTAATAGAAATAATAATGGTTTCCAAAGACCATTTAATAATCAAAATGGAAATGCTCAAGGTGGATTTAACCGTTTCCAAAAACCATTTAATAATAATCAACCAGGTGCAACTGGTGCTGTGAAGTCACAAAACAAAACTTTAATGGGAATTATTCCTAAAAAGAATAATAATTTAACTTCAGCTGCAACAGCATTTGCAACAAAAGAAAGAGCTTTTGGTAACAAAAAGAAAACAAGTGAAAGAGTGGATGATGAAAGAAGAATTAATAAAAAATCATTACTTCGCCGTGGCTTGATTGAAGAACACAATATTGAAGAAAGAATGGTTACCAGAAAACTTAAACTTAAAAAACCAAAAATTGAAAACACCCCTGTAGTTTGTGCGCCTGTTACATCTGCAGTTATTACAACTTCAAATATTACTGTTAAACTTTTATCAGAAAAAATTGGTAAACCAGTTACAGAAATTATTAAACAACTTATGGTTCTTGGTATGATGACTACAATTAATAGTACAATTGACTATGAAACAGCTGAACTTGTTGCAAGCGAATTGGGCATTACACTAGAGCTTAAAGTTGAAAAAACTTATGAAGAACAATTAAAAGAAAGTGCTGTTATTGATGATGGCACAAACAATGAAAAACGCCCTCCAATTGTAACAATTGTTGGTCACGTAGACCACGGTAAAACATCATTGCTTGACTATATACGTAAAACACACGTTACTTCAAAAGAAGCTGGCGGTATTACACAAGCAATTGGTGCTTACTCAATTAGTTGGAAAGGCGAAAAAATTACATTTATTGATACCCCTGGCCACGAAGCATTTATGAACATGCGTAAGAGAGGAACAGAAATTACTGACGTTGCTATTCTTATTGTTGCTGGTGATGATGGTATTAAGCCTCAAACAGTTGAAGCAATTAAACATATTAAAGAAGCAAAAGCTCCAATGATTGTTGCTATTACAAAAATGGATAAGCAAGGTGTTAATGTTGATAAAATTAAACAACAATTAACAGAATATGATGTTTTACCAGAAGAATGGGGTGGAGATACAATTATCGTTCCTGTTTCATCAGTAACAGGTGCAGGTATTGATGATTTACTTGAAACAATTTTATTAGTAGCAGAAATGCAAACTCTTCAATGTAATAAAAAGAGAAAAGCTGTTGGAACTGTTATTGAAGCAGAACTTGATAAAAACAGAGGTCCTGTTGCAAATATTATTGTTCAAAACGGAACTTTAAAATTGGGCGACTACATTATTTCTGGCTTTGCTGTTGGTAAAGTAAGGGCAATGACAGATTCTCAAGGCAAATCAGTATCAAAAGCTGGTCCTTCAATGCCTGTTTCAGTTTTAGGTTTTGATAGTGTTCCAAGTGCTGGAGATCCAATTCAAGTAGTTGATGAGAAATTTAGTAAACAAGTTATTGCTGAAAGAAAAACAAAAATGGCTCAAGACAAAATTGAAAGTGGTATGCCAAAGAGTTTGGATGATTTCTTGGCAACTCCTGTTAGTGAAAACAAGAAAACTCTTAACCTTTTATTAAAAGCAAATAGCCAAGGTTCTGTTGAAGCATTAAAACAATCATTACTTGAAATCAAAAACGAAGAAGTTAAAATTGAAATTATCAATAGTGGTGTTGGTAATATTAACGAAAACGATATTCAACTTGCAAAAGTATCAAATGCAACAATTATTGCTTTTGACACAAAAGTTATGGCAAAAATTTCAAACTTTGCAAAACAAAATAAAGTTGAAATAAAAGAATATGACATTATCTATAAAGCTATTGAAGATATGGAAAAAGTTTTAAAATCAATGATGGCTCCAAAATTTGAAGAAAAAGTTGTTGGTCATGCCGAAGTTAGAGCTTTATTTAAAATTAGCAGCGTAGGAACAATTGCTGGTAGTTATGTATTAGATGGTAAGATTGTAAGAAATTCAGAACTTAAAGTTTTGAGAAAAGACAAAGTTGTATTTGAAGGCAAGTTAGGAACTTTAAAAAGAGAAAAAGATGATGTTAAAGAAGTTGCTGCTGGCTATGAATGCGGTATTAAAGTTGATGGCTTTAACGATATATTAGAAGGCGATATTATTGAATGTATCGTAAAACAACAAATTAACCTTTAATTTGGTTTAATTAGTTGTGAAGAAGGAGAAGTAGTTTTATGAGTAATAGAATTGAAAAAGTAAACTCTTTACTACAAAGATATTTAAGTGACATCATAAACAATGATGTTAATGATCCAAGAATAAAAGGGATCATATCAGTTTCAACAGTTTCAACAACTCCAGATTTGAAATATGCAAAAGTATTTTTAAGCATTTATAACAAAGATGGAAGTAAAGAAATTTTAGAAGCAATAAAATCAGCAAGTGGTTATATACGTAAAATACTTGCTTCAAAAATTGAATTTAGATGTGTTCCAAGTTTAGATTTTGAACTTGACACAAGTGCTGAATACAGCCAAAAAATAAACAATATCATCAGTTCAATAAAGATAGATGATGATAACAACAATTAACAAAAATTTTGTTGTTTATAGTTCAAAAATAAATTCTACCTTCAAATTTATTTTTAAAATTAAGAGGAAAGTATGAAAGAGATTTTAGATATTATTAACAAAAACAAAACATTTGCGTTGTTTTGTCACATCGGTCCAGATGCTGATGCTCTTGGCTCGGTAAACGCTTTAAGGCTTGCACTTAAAAAAATGAATAAAAAAGCTTATGCTTTTTGTGATGGAAAAATTCCAAACAATATAGCATTTTTAAAAATTCCACTAGAAGAAAAAGCTTCAAAAATTGCAAAAGTTGATGTTTGCATTATGCTTGACTGTAACTCACTTGATAGATTGGGTAAGTATGGTGAATATTTTGATAAAGCAAAAGTTAAAGTAAATATAGATCATCACCAAACTATGAATTATCCATTTGATTATCAATATGTTGACAGTAATTCACCAAGCACAGCTGACTTGGTTTATGAAGTTATTAAAAATCTTGATGTAACAATCAATTCAGAAATAGCACTTAACTTATATGCTGGTTTATCTTCTGATACTGGTTGTTTTCAACATCCATCAACAAATCAATTAAGTCATAAACATGCTTATGAACTTATAAATTATAACTTTGATTTACAAGAAGCAAATTATAATATGTTTAAATACAAACAAAAAAATTATTTGTATTTTTATAAATCTGCTTTAAGAAATACAAAATCTTATTTAAACGAAAAAGTTTATGTTACATTTTTTAATTATAAATCTTATAAAAGATTTGAAAAAATTTGTGACAACTCAGCATCATTTCAATTTTTAGATGGTGTAGAGGGTAATGAAATAAGAGTTAAAGTTATTGAAAAAGAAAAAGGTTTCTTTACAATAAGCTTTAGATCAAATAGATATGCAAATGTTTGCGATGTTGCAAAAAACTTTGAAGGTGGCGGACATATTAGAGCTGCTGGTGGCAGAGCTAATGGTAGTTACAAAGAAGTTTTGGCAAAAATTCTTTCAAGTTGTAAAGAAGAACTTGATAAGTATCCAAACAAAAAGTAAAAAGGAAAACAAATGATAGGCATAATAAATATAAATAAGCCTGCAAAAGTAACATCTTCAAATGTTGTAGTTAAAATCAAAAAACTTTTAAATTTAAAAAAAGTTGGGCATATGGGAACTTTAGATCCTCTTGCTCAAGGTGTTTTGCCAATTTGCGTTGGCAAAGCAACAAGGCTTTTTGATTATTTTTTGAAGAAACAAAAAACTTATATTGCAAGATTTAAGTTTGGCGAAGAAACCGATACTTTAGATCTTGAAGGTCAAGTTATTAGAACTTCACAAAAAATACCAACATTGCAAGAATTAAATAGTGCTGTAAAAAGTTTCATAGGAGAGATTGACCAAATACCTCCTATGTTTTCTTCAAAAAAGATAGATGGTAAAAAAGCTTATGATTTGGCAAGGCAAGGGGCAAAAATAGATCTTGCACCATGCAAAGTTACTATTTTTGATTATCAAGTTTTAAATCAAATAGATGAAAATACTTTTGAGTTTTTAATTACTTGTTCTGCAGGAACTTATATTAGATCTCTTGCTAGAGACTTGGGTAATTTTGTTGATAGTTGCGCAACTATGACAAATTTAATAAGAACAAAATCTGGTAAGTTTGAAATAGAAAATTCTGTTGATTATTCCACATTAACAAAAGAAGTAATAATCAAAAATTTAATGCCTTTAGAAGAAGTTTTATCTGATTTTGACAGTGTTAATATATCTTCTCAACAATTTCAAAGATTATTAAATGGTTTGCCTTTAATAGATATTGAAGTTAGAGAAGGAATAGACTGTGCTGTTTATTGTGAAGAAAAAGTTATAGGAATTGGAATAAAAAAAGATAATCAATTTACATTAAAAACTTTTTTAGCAGATAATTAAAATTGAAAATAATCCTAAAAGGAGGCAATAATAATGATTAAATTTGGCCCTTCTGGCAACAGCGATTTGTTTTACGATCAAGGTTTCAAAAGTAGCCTTGACGCGCCTAGATGGCTAAAAAATCGCGATTTAGATGCATATGAATATTCATTTTCTCACGGGTTTACAATAAGTGAGTTTGTTGCCAAAACTTTAGGTGAAAAATGTAAGGAAAATAATATTTCTCTCAGTGTGCATGCTCCTTACTATATAAACTTAGCAAATCCAGACGATGAATTTGTTGAAAAGTCTTATAACTATATTTTAACGAGTTTAAAATATTTAAAAGAGATGCAAGGAACAAGATGTGTTTTTCATCCAGGAACTTGCGGAAAGTTAACTAGGGAAGAATCTTTTAATCTTTTAAAGAAAAGAATGAAAGAACTTGTAAAAAGAATTGATGAATCTGGTATTGACATGTCAGGGATGCTTTTATGCCCAGAAACAATGGGAAAGAGTCAACAGCTTGGAACTTATAAAGAAATTGCTGAAATTTGCACATATGCTGATTATCTTGTTCCTACATTAGATTTCGGTCACATAAATTCTTTAATGCAAGGCAAACTTAAAACCGAAAAAGATTTTGAAGAAATAATAAAATATTTAATTGACAAATTAGGTATAGATAAAGTAAAAAAAGTACATATACATTTTTCAAAGATTATGTATGGTGCTAAAGGTGAAATTAAACACCTAACCATGGAAGATACTGAGTATGGCCCTGAATTTGAGCCACTTGCAAAAGTATTAAAAAAATATGAACTTCAACCTGTTATTATTTGCGAATCTCGTGGTTGTCAGGCTGAAGATGCAAATTTATTAAAAGATATATATAACAATACAAAAGTTTAAAAAGGAGAAATTTAAAACTATGTCAGGACATTCAAAATGGCACAATATTCAAGCAACAAAAAATAAAGCAGATGCTGCAAGAGGTAAAATATTTACAAAAATAGGTAGGGAAATTGCAGTTGCTGTTAAACTTGGTGGCCCAGATCCAAATAGTAATGCTAAATTAAGAGATATAATTTCAAAAGCAAAACAAAACAATATGCCAAACGATAATATTCAAAGAAGTATTAAAAAGGCAAGTGGAGAATTAAACGCAGTAAACTATGAAGAATCAACTTATGAAGGTTATGGCGTTGGTGGAAGTGCTGTTATTGTTAAATGCCTAACTGACAATAAAAATAGAACTGCTGGCGATGTAAGACATGCTTTTGATAAGCACAATGGTAGTTTAGGTTCATTAGGCTGTGTATCATACTTATTTGATAACAAAGGTGTTTTAATTTTAGAAAATACACCAAGTGTTGATGAAGAAAAACTTATTGATATGTGCTTAGAAGCAGAAGCAGAAGATGTTGTAAATGATGGTGATGTTTATCAAATTTTAACTTCTCCAAGTGACTTTACAAAAGTTAAAGAAGCATTAGAAGCTCAAGGATTGGTATTCTTATCAACAGAAGTTACAATGATTCCTCAAAACTATGTTGATTTAGATGAAAACCAATTAGCAACATTTAATAAAATGGTTGATGCTTTGGAAGGTTTAGACGATGTTCAAAACGTTTATCATAATGTAAATTTGCCAGAAGAAGATGAAGAAGAATAATTTTTTAAACAAAATTTAAAAAATAGACTTGATTTTAAATTATTATTTTGTTAATATCTTTATGTAAATATTAAGACTATGAAGGAAACAAGTAGGTTTAAAACTGTTTTTCAGAGAGTTCTCGGTTGGTGAAAGAGAATAAAACACTTTAAATTGAATACATTCCAGAGTTGCAACTTGAAAGGTTAAAACTGATTAGAGTTTGACGGGTATGCCCGATATAGCATTGTGTGTTGTTTTGACACGATAAGGAACAACTTTGTGAGAAGTTGTTTAAACTATGAGGTGGTACCACGGATATAAGCCCATTCGTCCTCTGTTCTTTCTTTTTAAGAAGAGCAGGGGCTTTTTTATTATAAAAAAGGAAGGAATTATTATGAAAATTTTTGAAGAATTGCAAGCAAGAGGACTTATTGCACAAGTTACTGACGAAAAAGAAATTAAAGATTTAATAAATAATGGCGGTGCTAAATTCTACATTGGTTTTGATCCTACAGCAGATTCATTGCACGTAGGTCACTTTATGGCTTTGTGTCTTATGAAAAGATTGCAAATGGCAGGAAACAAACCAGTTGTATTGCTTGGTGGTGGAACAGGTATGATTGGTGATCCATCGGGCAGAACAGATATGAGAGCTATGATGACTGAAGAAACAATTAAACATAATTGTGATTGTTTTAAAAAACAGATTGAAAAATTTATTACATTTGGTGAAGACCAAGCTATTATTGTAAACAATGCTGATTGGCTTATGAACTTAAAATATGTTGATATGTTAAGAGAAGTTGGTGCTTGTTTCTCAGTTAACAATATGTTAAGAGCAGAGTGTTACAAGCAAAGAATGGAAAGGGGTTTAAGTTTCTTTGAATTTAACTACATGATTATGCAATCATATGACTTTTGGTACTTAAATAAAAACTACGGTTGCAATATGCAATTTGGTGGTGATGACCAATGGAGCAATATGCTTGCAGGAACAAACCTTATTAGAAAAAAAGAAGGCAAAGATGCTTTTGCTATGACAATTACTTTGCTTTTAAATAGTGAAGGAAAGAAAATGGGCAAAACAGCTAAAGGTGCTGTTTGGCTTGATCCTAACAAAACTAGCCCATTTGAGTTTTACCAATACTGGAGAAATGTTAGTGATGATGATGTTATGAAATGCATTAAAATGTTAACATTTATTCCTATTGAAGAAATTGAAAAAATGGAAACTTGGGAAGATAATAGAATTAACGAAAAGAAAGATATTTTAGCTTTTGAATTAACATCACTTGTTCATGGCGAAGAAGAAGCAAAAAAAGCAAAAGAACTTTCAATTTCACTTTTCTCAGGTAAAGGTGATGATGAAAATATGCCTACAACAGAATTAGAAGAATCTGTTTTAGTTGATGGAAAAATTAACGTTGTTGATCTTTTAGTTGCTTGCAAATTAGGAACAAGCAAAGGTGAGATTAGAAGATTGATTCAACAAGGTGGCGTTACTGTTAACGAACAAAAGATTGCAACTCCTGATCAAACATACACAAAAGAAGAATTAGTTGAAGGAATTAAAATTAGAAAAGGCAAAAAGATTTTCCATAAAGCAATTTTAAAAGCTTAATAAGAAAAATAAAAAAACTCTTCTGTCTCAATAAAAAAGGGAAGAAGAGTTTTTTGTTTTTAATACATATATAAAAAATAAAAACCTTACTAAAGTTAGTAAGGTTTAATTTTTTTATGGTGGGCAGGGGTGGATTCGAACCACCGAAGTCGGAGACGACGGATTTACAGTCCGTTGCATTTGACCGCTCTGCAACCTACCCAAATGCCACGATAATATTGGTGGTAATACTACCGAGATAGTATTTTGGGTGGAATATTACCATGACTGGAGCTGGTGGTCGGAATCGAACCAACAACCGTCTGATTACAAATCAGATGCTCTACCATTGAGCCACACCAGCATAAAGTGGGAAAGTCCACTAAAAAAATATTTTTGCAACACTAGCAACTTTGAAAGGAAAGTGGCTAGTATTGGTGCCTTGGGGCGGAATCGAACCACCGACACGAGGATTTTCAGTCCTCTGCTCTACCGACTGAGCTACCAAGGCTTGCGGGTTTACGATTTACATCGTAATGGCGACTCGGAAGAGACTCGAACTCTCGACCTCCGCCGTGACAGGGCGGCGTTCTAACCAACTGAACTACCGAGCCAAATAGGTGATAGGTTTTTCTTTTGTATCTTAAACCCGAAAAGGATACTTAAGAAATTGGTGGGCCTTCAGGGACTTGAACCCCGGACCGACCGGTTATGAGCCGGTTGCTCTAACCAACTGAGCTAAAGGCCCAAACTTGCATTTTTGTTTTAAAAGGGTATTTAAAACATTTGGTCGGGGTGAAGAGACTCGAACTCCCGGCCCCATGGTCCCAAACCACGTGCGCTACCAACTGCGCTACACCCCGTTCAACAATGCTTTTAAATATTACAATAACTTTGACAATATGTCAACAAAAAAATTAAAAAAAATTAATAAATTTTTTGAAAAATTTTTTAAGGGCTAAAATTAGCATAAATAAAAGGGTGTATGGCTTTTTGCTTTATATTGTAAAAGCCAAAAAAAGACAAAACTCTTACAAAATAGCAAATATGTTCATTTAAATACTTATAAAATAAAATTATCAACTTTGGTTTAAAGAGGAGATGTTTATATAAATGGAAATTAAATATAGAAACTATAATAATGTTTTATATGTAATGCTTGATGGAGAACTTGATGAACATTCTGCAAAGTTTACAAGTAAAAGACTTGATGAAGTATTTATGTCTACCATATCAAAACAAATTATTATTGATTTGTCAGAATTAACATTTATGGATAGCACGGGCATAGGTGTTTTAATTGGTAGATACAAAAAAATGAAAACTAAGGGGGTAAGTATATTTATTACAAACCCATCTTATCATGCAGAGAAAATTTTTAAATTAACAGGCTTATACGAAATAATGCCTAAGATATCATAGATATGAAAAATAAGGAGAATAAGCAATATGGTTGAAAACTTACAAGTATTAAATCAAATGGAATTAAAGGTTAAAGCATTATCTGTAAATGAAAGTTTTGTTAGAGCCAGCGTAGCAGGTTTTTGCTTGCAACTAAATCCAAGCCTAGATGAACTTACAGATATAAAAACAGCAGTGTCAGAGGCTGTTACTAATAGTATTGTGCATGCTTATCCAGAAGCAAATCCAGGTGAAATTTTAATAAAAGCTGACCTTTTAAAAGATAATACACTTTCTATAGAAGTTATTGATTTTGGTATAGGAATACAAAACTTAGAAGAAGCTAAAAAACCTTTTTATACAACCAAACCAAATGAAGAACGCAGTGGTATGGGTTTTACTGTTATGGAAAGTTTTATGGATAGTGTAGAAGTTTCAAACTACAGTAGTGGTGGTTTAAAAGTAACAATGAAAAAGAAGATAAAAAATCAAAATAGTGAAAAAGTTACAAGTATAAATTAAAAGGAGATTTTTGTGCTTGACTATGAACAAACTTTAATATTGTTACAAAAGGCAAAGAAAGGTGATGAAAAGGCAAAAGAAAGTTTAATACAGCATAATTCTCCTTTAGTTAAAAGTATTGTTAGAAGATACAAAAATAAGGGCGTAGAGTATGATGATTTATACCAATTGGGCTGTGTGGGGTTTGTAAAAGCCATAAATAACTTTGATGTTTCTTTTAATGTAAAGTTTTCCACATATGCAGTTCCAATGATTGCAGGTGAAATTAAGCGTTTTTTACGAGATGATGGTTCAATAAAAGTTTCTCGTTCAATAAAAGGGCAATACTATATTATGCAAAAGTATATTGATGAAATAAGATTAAGAACTGGCGAAACTCCAACTACAAAACAATTAGCAGAAAAATTTAATATAGAAGAACCAGAAGTTATGTTTATTTTAGAATCAGCAAGAATGCCGGTTTCAATTTATGAGTCTTTGGATAAAGAAAGTTCAAACGGACAAATAGTATTAGATAAACTAGTTAATTTTGATGAAGTTTCGGCACTTGTAGATAAAATGGTTTTAATTGATGCAATTAAATCTCTTGAGGATAAAGATAAAAAACTTATAATGCTTAGATATTTTAGAGATAAAACCCAAAGTGAGGTGGCGCAAATATTAAATGTGTCACAAGTGCAGGTTAGTAGGCTAGAAAACAAAATACTTACAAAAATAAAAAATAAGATCAAAGACTGAAATGCAACCAACAAAAATATGTTGCATTTTAGTTTTTTTTAATATATAATCGCCTTGTAAATTAAATAATTTTGCGGGGGTATGGCGCAGTTGGTAGCGCGTTTGAATGGCATTCAAAAGGTCACCGGTTCGAACCCGGTTATCTCCACCAAGACAAAAAAGATGAGAGTTGCATTCTCATCTTTTTTTATAATATTAATTTGATGTTAAATTAAAAAATTATTTTAGGTATATACAAATAAGTTTAAATAATTATAAAAAAATAACTATTTTAAATGTTTGTTTTAATTAAAAATCACATTAAAAAACCATTGACAAAAGTTGATTAACTTATTATAATACTTGTGCTATGTTGTTAAATATTATTAAGGCAAAGACCGAACAAGGCAAAGATATTAACTTTGATGTTGAATTTCCACTTGATAATGATTTGATAGAAGATAGAAATTATCAGTTTTTAACCCCAGTAACTGTAAAAGGAACTATGAACTATCAAAACGATAAGTTGGATATTGATGCAAAAGTTAATTTTAAATTACTTGTGGTTTGTGACAATTGTGGCGAAAGTTTTGAAAAAGACATACAATTTGATTTGTCAGAAAAGTTTTTAGAGCAGTATGAATCTCATACCGAAGAAGACTATCTTATAAAACAAGTTTGTGTGGAAATTGACAAACCTGTTACAGACAATTTATTATTAAACATTCCAACAAAAATGTTGTGTAAAGATGATTGCAAAGGTTTGTGTGCAGTATGTGGAAAAAACAAAAATTTTTCTACCTGCAATTGTGATGCTTTAATGGATGAACTAGAAGATTTAGATAATCCATTTAATCAATTAAAAAATAGGAGATAATAAAAATGGCAGTACCAAAAAGAAAAGTAAGTAAAGCAAGAAGAAATAGCAGAAAAGCAACTTGGACAGCAACAGCTCCAACACTTGTAGAATGCCCACATTGCAAAGCACAAATTAAAGCTCATACTGTATGTAGTGCTTGTGGTTACTACAATGGCAAAGAAGTTATCGCTGTTAAAAGCAAAGAAAAAGAAGAAAAGTAATTTTTGGTTCTTTGATTTTTTTTATAAAAAAACTAGGAAACAAAGGGAAAATTCTTTTCTCTTTGTTTTTTGATGTTTTGGTATAAAACAAGTATTGACAATAGGCACATAGAGTGCTAAAATATTTTATGTAGAGGATAGAGGCGCAGTTTTTATGAGTATCTATTAGGAAACAGTTATTGCCTAATAGCAAAAAGGAAAAATTGCCGAAATCAAAAAAGGATAAACTGTAAAACTTTTTTGGTTGGTTTAAGTTATAACATATCTTAAACTGTCACAACGATTGTTGTGGAGGGCTATCAAAACAATGGCAATTAAGTAAGACCACGGTTTTGAAAGTTCAAAATCCTGTGGTCTTTTTTGTTTTTTAAAAGGCCATATAAAAATAATTTTGAACTTAACCATCTATTCTCGTTTTAAATAACGGGAGAAAATAAAAAATGAACTTAAGAGACTATGTTTCAGCAAGAATGGAACAAGAAAATCAACTAATTAAAAATCCAAATTTAAGATTTGAAACACCACAATCTGCAAATGAAATTGTTGAGTTATATCGCACATATAGCGGTATGAAAAGACATATGAGAGCATTAAGCAAAGAAAAAATTGAAGAATACCTTGAACAAGGTTTTGCTTTTGTTGGTGCTTATTATGATAGAGAACTTGCAGGTATTGCAGTTAGCAAAAAACTACCTGAAGATTATCCTTATTTTACTTTGCCAAAAGATGAAGAAAAGGGTAACATATATACATTAGGTGGCTTATATGTAAACCCAAATTTCCAAGGCTTAGGAATAGCTTCAAAGTTATCACGCATTGTAACAAAGGGAACTCAAGATTTTGCAAGAGATACTCACGAAGCAGTAGGTATGGCTTATGAAGTAAGTTATGATAACTATGGCAGTTTAAAGATTTTGAGTCAACATGGTAACTATGTAGGTTTTTATTCAGACAGCACTGCAGAAGGCAATATGGGACAAGAAGGTTTAACTATTTTAATGTATCGTCCATTTACACACGATGCTATTAAAGTTGACAAACCAAATATTGTATTAACTGCTGATGAACAAGTAAGCACTGAAAACTTAACTGACGGTTTAGTTTATATGTCACAACAAGAACAAATAGGAGGCTTAACTTCAACTGTTCAAGAACAAGCTGATGGCGTTTTACTTAAAACTTTGGTTTTAGATAAAACACCTTACACTATTCCTGATCCTACATTTGAGATTGTTAAGTAAAATAAAAAATGATTAGTAACATTGTTGATAATTCTGTTTTTAAATATTTTGAAGAAATTTGTAAAATACCAAGAGGTTCTGGCAATGAAAAAGCCATGCAAAACTATCTTGTAAATTTTGCTACCAAAAATAATCTTCCTTATTTTAAAGACGATTTCAACAATGTTATTATTTTTAAAAAGACTTGCGATAAAGAGCCAATAATATTGCAAGCTCATACAGATATGGTTTGTGTTAAGTCACCAAAATCAAAAGTTGATTTTATGGTTGATCCTATACAAATTGTAAAAAAAGGAAACTTTTTAACTGCAAAAGAAACTTCACTTGGTGCTGATGATGGCATTGGGGTAGCGTTGATATTAGATATTTTAAGCAGTGATATTCCTGTAAATATTGAAGCTGTTTTTACAAGTAGTGAAGAAACTACTATGGAAGGCGCTTATAAAATAGATGTAAAAAAATTAAAATCAAAGAAAATGATTTGCCTTGATGGCTTTGAAGGGAACACTGTTATGACTTCAAGTGCAAGTTTTACTGATTTTTATATTTGGTTTGAAAGTGAAAAAGTTTTTATTGAAGAAAATATTAAAAATAAAACCTATTTAATTTCATTGTCAGGCCTAGAGGGTGGGCATTCTGGTTTTGATATTGATAAAAACAGGGGTTCATCTCATAAGTTGTTAACACAACTATTATTAAAAATTCCATCTTTAAAAATAAATAGGTTGTATGGTGGTCATAACTACAATGTTATACCTTCTAAAACTGAATGTGTTTTTACTACAGATATTGATGAAAAAGAGTTAAAAAATATAATCAAATATTTTTATGCTCAAAATAAAAAAATTTATAAAAATTTAAAGATTAAATGTTCAAGACAATTAAATCAAAATTTAATTATCAAAAATGGGCAAGAAATATTAAACTTTATAAAAGATTTTAATCATGGTGTTTTTTGCAAACAAAATAATTATGTGGTAGCTTCTCAAAATTTATCTGAAATTTGCGCAGAAAAAGGTTATTTCAAGGTAGGTCTTAGAAGCTCAAGTAAGCAAAAAGAAGAAGAAATGCTTAAAAACTTAAAAGAACTTTGCAAAAAATATAAATTCCAATGCAAAATAGAAGATACTCAGCCCGCTTTTAATACTTTTGAAAATTCAAAATTATTATCTGATTTAATTAAGTATGGTGATTCACCAAAAGAAGTAAAAATGCATATTGCAGTTGAATGTGGTATTTTTCAAGAAAGAGTTAAAAAACTTGATGTGGTAATTGTTTCACCAACAATAACAGATGCTCATTCAGTTAATGAAAAACTTGATATTGATTCAACAAATCAAACTTCAAACTGGTTAAAAAACTATTTAAAAAATTATTAAAATAATTTGTTTTGTGCATTAACTTGTTTTTGCTATACTTAAGTTACTAAAAATTTTTGCACAAAAATTATAAATTAAACTATAAAATACTATTATGTTTATAAAAATAAAAAGGAGATTTTATTTATGAATATTGCCGTTGTAGGTGCTACCGGTATGGTAGGAAGTAAATTTATTCAAGTTTTACAAGAAAGAAACATTAAAGCAGATAATTATTATCTTTATGCAAGCAGTAAAAGTGCTGGCAAAAAAATTGAAATGTTTGGCAAAGAGTTTACTATTATTGAACTTAAGGTTGAAAACATTGTAGATAAAAAAATAGATTATGCTTTATTTTCAGCTGGTGGCAGTATTTCAAAAGAATATGCTCCTGTTTTTGCTCAAAATGGCGCTATTGTTATTGATAACTCAAGTGCCTGGAGAAGAGACGAAAATATTCCATTGGTAGTTCCTGAAGTTAACCCAGAAGATATTTTATGGAATAAGGGTATTATTGCAAATCCAAACTGTTCAACAATTCAAGCAATTTTGCCTCTAAAAGCATTGCACGATAAATACAATATTAAAAGAATTGTTTATTCAACCTATCAAGCTGTTTCAGGTGCTGGCCAAAAAGGTTATTTAGACTTACAAAACGGGGTAAAGGGCGAAGCTCCACAAAAATTTGTTCATCCAATTTTTTCAAACACATTACCTCATATTGATGATTTTCTTGATAATGGTTATACCAAAGAAGAAGAAAAAATGATTTTTGAAACAAGAAAAATTTTGCACAATCAAGATTTAAAAATTACAGCAACAACAGTTAGAGTTCCTGTTTTTGATTGCCACAGCGAAAGCATCAATGTTGAATTTGAAAAGCCTTATGAATTAAACGACGCTGTTGAAGCTTTAAAGAATTTTGAAAATGTTATCGTTATGGATGATCCAAAGAAAAATGTTTATCCAATGCCTGTTTTGTGCAAAGACAAAGATGAAGTTTATGTTGGTAGAATTAGAAGAGACTTCTCTGTAGATAATGGAATTAACTTGTGGGTTGTAGCTGATAACATAAGAAAGGGTGCTGCAACAAATGCTGTTCAAATTTTAGAAAAAATCTTAGAATACAAAAAAGAAGGTAAAATGTAATGAAATATGTATTTAAAGGTAGTTGTGTTGCTTTAATTACACCTTTTAAAGATAATAAAGTTGATTTTGAAAGTTTAGAAAAACTTATTAAACATCAATTAAATAATGGAACGGATGCTATTTTGGTTTTAGGAACAACAGGCGAGCCTGCAACTATGACTGTTGAAGAAAAACACCAAGTTATTGATTTTTCTAAAAAATTGATTGGTTCTAAAGCAAAATTTATTATTGGAACAGGTGGAAATAACACAGAAAAAGTTATTCAAGATAGTTTATATGCAAAAGAGCATGGTGCAGATGCCTTACTTATTGTTACACCTTATTACAACAAATGCACACAAAACGGATTAGTAAAACATTATCAAATGATTGCAGATGCTGTTAAAATGCCTATTATTGCTTACAATGTTCCAGGAAGAACCGGCGTTAATATTACAGCTGAAACAGCTGCAAAACTTGCTAAAATACCAGAAATTTGTGGTTTGAAAGAAGCAAGTGGAAATATTTCTCAAATAGTAAATATTTGCAAAGAGTTAAAAGATGAAATTGCAATTTATTCTGGTGATGACAGTTTAAATTACACTATGATGACTCTTGGTGCTTTAGGTTGCATTAGTGTTACAGCAAACGCTTTACCTAAAGAAGTTAAAGAAGTTATTGACGATTGTTTAAACAATAATTATCAATCAGCTTTGAAAAAACACGAAAAACTTTTAGAAATTAACAAAAATTTATTTATTGAAGTAAATCCAATTCCTGTTAAATATGCATGTTCCGTTTTAAATCTTTGTGAAGGTGAAATTAGAATGCCTTTGACAGAACTTGAAGATAAAAATAAAGAAATTGTTAAAAACAGCTTAAAAAATTTAGGATTAAATATATAAGTAATAACTTTAAAATACAAAAGATAAAGTTATAAAGGGGATTTTTAGTATGAATATTTTAATTTGTGGTTTTAGCGGAAAAATGGGACAAACCATATATAATTGCGCAAAAAAAGATAAAGATTTGGTTGTTACAGAAGGTCTTGTTTTACCTGCTGAAGTTGAAGCTTGCCAAAATGCACATAAAGAAGTAAAAGTTTTTGGTGATATTAACATGTCAACAAACTGCGATATTGTTATTGATTTTTCTCACTTTTCATTAACATCAACGGTTATTGATTTTTGTGTTAAAAACAAAAAACCTTTAGTTTTAGCTACAACAGGCTTAACTGCAAAACATGAAAGTGAAGTAGAAGAAGCTTCAAAAGTAATTCCAATTTTCAAATCTTCAAACATGAGTGAAGGTGTTTTTGTGCTTTTAAATTTAATTAAAAAAGCAACCCAAATGCTTAATGGTTGGGATGTTGAAATTATTGAAAAACACCACAATTTGAAAAAAGATGCTCCAAGTGGAACAGGCTTGATGATGGCAAGAGAAGTAAGTCAAATCAGACAAGACGCTGAACTTGTTTTTGGTAGAACTCCAGCATCAGAAAAACGCAAACCACAAGAAATTGGTATTCATGCTATTCGTGGTGGTGGTTATGTTGGTGATCATGAAATTGACTTTATTAGCGAAAACGAAGTTATAAAAATTTCTCACGAAGCTTTTTCAAAAAGCGTATTTGCTGATGGTGCACTTAAAGCTGCAAAATTTTTAATAAATAAACCAGCA
Organism: Clostridia bacterium; assembly: GCA_045637945.1. Lineage (GTDB taxonomy): Bacteria > Bacillota > Clostridia > Christensenellales > UBA1242 > UBA7862. The sequence goes on along the minus strand of JAZUAI010000030.1, from coordinate 33,711 downwards.
AATTTATATACAATGAAAAACCTTTTTGAATAAATTTTAATACAATGATTTATAGGTAGGAAAAATGAACAAAAATATTGTTTGCAAATTTGGTGGAACTTCGCTTGCAAGTTCTGAAAATATTAAAAAAGTAAAAGAGATTGTTTTATCAGGTAACAAAAGATTTGTTATAGTATCAGCTCCTGGCAAAAGAGACAAAAACGATATAAAACTTACAGATTGCTTAATAAATTGCTTTAATTTGTCAAAAAGTGGAGAAGACTTTTCAAAAGATTTTGAAGCCTTTAAAAACAGATTTGAAGAAATTAAAAAAGAATTTAACTTAACAATTGATTTGACTCCATATTTTGAAGACTTATATAAAAATATAGAAGCCCATAAAGATTATGATTATGTTGTTTCTCGTGGAGAATTTTTCTCTGCAAGACTTATATCATTGTTCTTTGGTTATGAATTTTTAGATGCTGCAAATTTTATTACTTTTGATAAAAGTGGTAAAGTAGAGTTAGAATCAACAAAACAAAAATTCAATTCTTTAGTTCAAAATAACAAGAACTATGTTATCCCAGGCTTTTATGGTCAAGATTATAAAGGAAAAATTAAAACTTTTTCTAGGGGTGGTTCTGACGTTTCTGGTGCAATTGTTGCTGCTATTTGTGATGCTCCTGTTTATGAAAACTGGACTGATGTTGATGGCTTTTTAAGTGCAGACCCAAGATTGTGTAACAATCCAGAGTTGATTGAAGAATTAAGTTATCACGAATTAAGAGAATTATCTTATATGGGCGCAAATGTTTTACACCAAGATTGCGTTAGATTTTTAAGAGAAAATAATATTGTTTTAAATTTAAGAAACACTTTTAATCCTACCTGTAAAGGAAGTTTAATTATGCCAGATAGTAACAAAATTAAGCATAAAAAACTTACAGGTATTGCTGGTCAAAAAGGCTTTACAATTATTCACATTGATAAGTTTGATATTAATGAAAGCCTAGGTATTATTGAAAAAATTGCTAATATCTTTAAAAAATACAATATTTCAATTGAACACATACCAACAGGTATTGACTCAGTTTCTATTATTGTAAAAAGTTATTTTGTAAATTCAACAAATTCAAAAGACTTACTTGATGATATTTATAAACAAATCAAACCAGATAGGTTAGAAATTATTGAAAACGTAGCTTTGATTTCAGTTGTAGGTTCATTGCTAAAATCAAATAGAGAAGCAGAAAAACAAGTTTTTGATAGTCTATTTAAAACAGATGCAAAACTTATAACTCTTAACAAAGGTGCAGGTGGAATTTCAATTATTTTTGGTATACCTGAAAGTGAATTTGAAAAAACAATTCAAATTTTGTATAGTTCGCTATTTTAATGCTTTATATTTTTTAAATTTTAATAAAAAAGTAACATAAAAATTAACTTATGTTGCTTTTTTTATTTGGTGTAAATTGTTTTTTAATGTATAATAAATTCGTTTATATTGGGGGTTTTATATGAAAATTGTTGTAGATGCTTATGGTAATGATTTGGGACCAAGCCAAGCAGTTGAAGCAGCTGTTAACGCTGTAAAACTTTATGATGACGTTATAGTTGTTTTAGCTGGTAAAGAAGAAGAGTTAAAATCTCTTTTAAGCAAATACCAATATGATGAAAATAAAATTGAAATTATCCCAGCCGAAGATGTAATTACAAATGAAGAAGTTCCAACTGAGGCTGTTAAATCTAAACCAAATTCAAGTTTGGTAAAAGCATTTGATGCTTTAAAACAAAATGATGAAATTGTTGGTCTTGTATCTTGTGGTAGCACAGGGGCAGTGTTAACAGGTGCATTTTTAAAAATTGGTAGAATTAAAGGTATTTCAAGACCAGCTCTTTGCCCAGTTTTACCTGCAAAAGACGGTGGAAAAGTTTTACTAATTGACTCTGGTGCAAATATTGATTGCAAACCAATAAACCTTTGCCACTTTGCTCTTATGGCTTCTGTTTATGCAAGAACACTTTATAATAAACCAGAGCCAAGAGTTGCCTTGTTAAATATTGGAACAGAAGATAAAAAAGGTAATGAATTTTGCCATCAATGCTTTGCAGAACTTAAAAAGATGCCTATAAACTTTGTAGGTAATATGGAAGCAAGAGACTTTTTAAGTGGTAACTATGATGTTGTAGTTGCAGATGGTTTTTATGGAAACATCTTACTTAAATCAGTTGAAGGAACTGCAATGTTCGTAATGGGTTCTTTGAAAAAAGAAATAAAAAAGGGTTTCTTTAGCAAGTTAGGTGCTTTATTTATGAAAAAAGCTTTTAAAAATTTAAAAGAAACTTTCAACTATAATGCACATGGTGGTGCAGCTTTCTTAGGTATTAAAAAACTTGTTGTTAAGGGACACGGAGCTAGTGATGCTCTTGCTTTCTTAAAATCAATTGAACAAGTAAGAACATTGCACCTTAATAAATTTTGTCAAACTATTGAAGAAGAACTTGTTAATATGGGAGATAAGTTAAATGGTTGAGTTTGATATTAAAAAAATAGAAAAAATAATCCATTATGGCTTTAAAAATAAAGATATCCTAAAAACAGCTTTTACACATTCTTCTTATGCTAATGAGCACAATGTGGCAAGCAATCAAAGATTAGAATTTTTAGGCGATTCAATTTTAAATTTTGCTGTAGCTGATTATCTTTATAATAATTTTAATGTTGAAGAAGGCCAAATGAGCAAGTGGCGTTCTAAAATGGTTAATAGTGATAATTTGGCTGAAATTATTGAAAGTTTAGAGCTTGACCAATATATTATGCTTGGTAAAAGCTTTGGAAAACAAAATCCAGCAAAATCTATTAAAGAAGATTTATTTGAAAGTATAGTTGGCGCTATTTATGTTGATAGTAGCCTTGAAAAAGCAAAAAGATTTGTTTTTAGATTTATAGATATTAACCAAAGTGTTAAGAAAAAAGATGTTGATTATAAATCTTTATTGCAAGAGGAAGTTCAAAAAGTTAAAGGATCTAATTTGGTTTACTTTACTTATGAAATTCCAAGACAGCCAGGAACTTTTTGTGCAGAAATATATGTAAATGATGTTTTCTTAGCTAGAAGTGTGGCAACAACAAAAAAACAAGCTCAAATAGATTGTGCAAAACTTGCACTTAAAGATAAAACTGAGCTTAAGAAGATTTTAAAAGGTTAAAACAAAAAACTAAAAAAAGGGAAATACTGCATTGAATTTCAAAAAGATAGAGTTAGCAGGCTTTAAATCGTTTGCTGATAGACTTGAAGTTAAATTTGAACCTGGTATCACTGGTATTGTAGGACCAAACGGTTGTGGAAAATCAAACGTTGCTGATGCTATTAGATGGGTTTTGGGTGAACAAAGCTCAAAACTTTTGCGTGGTAACAGCATGCAAGACGTTATTTTTAATGGAACTGAAAAGCGCAAAAGTATGTCTTATTGCGAAGTTTCATTATTTTTTGATAACACAAAAAGGTTTTTCAACCTTGATTTTGATGAGGTTTCTTTTACTCGTAAACTTTATCGTTCAGGTGAAAGTGAATATATGATTAACGGCACTCCTTGTCGTTTAAAAGACATAACTACAGCCTTACATGACTCTGGTGTTGGTAAAGAAGGTTATTCAATTATTGGTCAAGGTAAGGTTGAAGAGATTATCAGCGCTAAACCTGAAAATCGTAGAACTATATTTGAAGATGCTGCAGGTATTTCAAAATTTAAACAACGTAAAGTTGAAGCTGAAAGAAAACTTGAAAGAACTCAAGAAAATTTAAACCGTGCATTAGACGTTCTTGCAGAGCAAGAAAGACAACTTGGCCCTTTAAAAAGACAAGCTGAAAATGCAAAACTATATCTTGAATATAAAGAACAATTAAAATCTCTTGAAGTCAACGCTTATATTTATCAATATGATTCAGCAAGTGATACAAAACAAGCAATTCAAACAAAAATTGATGGATACGCTGAAGAACTTAATATTAAGCAAACTGATTTTGATAAAACAACAAACGATTATAATGATAAAATGTTTGAAGTTTCACAAATTGACAGAACTTTGCAAGAGTTAAATGATAAAATCTTATCTATGACCGTAAAACTTGAAAAACGTGCTGGTGAAACAAATCTTTTGAAAGAAAGATTAAGATTTTTAACAGATGAAAGAGATTCTTTAACTCAAGACTATGAAAAAGAAATTTTAAATAAAGAAAATTCATTAAAGATTATTGAAACAAATGAACAACTTAAAGCAGAAAAGCAACAAGAATTAAAAGAAGTTAACTATAAACTTGTTGATTTGTCTGATAAATACTTAAAAATAGTGGATGAGTTAACCGAAAGTGAAGATGAGGCCGCTAAAAAACAAAAAGAAATGATTGATGAATTGTCAAAAATGACTGATATAAAATCAAACATTTCAGCTCTTACAGCACAAAAAGAAGCTTATCTTAACAATATTACTGACTTGGAAGGTAAAATTTATACTTTACAAGGTAAAATCAAAGATAAGGAAAGTGCTTTAGAAAGTGCTACTGCGATTGCAAGAAAAGCACAAGAAACTCACTCTTCTTTAGCAAAGCAAAATGAAGAGTTACAATCAAAATTACAAAAAGCACAAAGCGATTTAAGGGAAATTAACGAAAAAATCAATCAAAGTGCTTCAAATATTCAAATTTTACAAAACCGTAAAAAAGTTTTGGAAGATATGCAAAAAGACTTTGAAGGTTATAACTACACAGTAAAACGCTTGATGCAAGATAGTAAAGTTCAAAGAGAATTGCAAGAAAAAATAGTTGGTCTTGTTGCTTCATGTATGACAATTCCAAATGGCTTTGAAACTGCTATTGAAGTTGCACTTGGTGGAGCAGTTCAAGATATCATTACAAGAAATGAAGAAGACACTAAATTTTTAATTAACTACTTAAAACGCAATAATTTAGGTAGAGCAACATTCTTACCAATTTCATCAATGAAAATTCGCACATTAAATGATGCTGAATCAATGATAGTAAAAAGAAACAAAACTTTTGGTGTGGCTTCAAATATTGTTAAATATGACCCATCATTAAAAGCTGTTTTTGAATCATTACTTGGAAGAACAGTTATTGTTGAAAATATTGATTTGGCTGTTTCTCTTGCAAAACAATCAAATTTCTCATACAAAATTGTTACTATTGATGGTGACGTTATTAACCCACAAGGTTCAATGTCTGGTGGTAGTAAAAAAGCAATCACATCAAATCTTTTGATGAGAGATAATGAAATTGAAAATATTTCAAACCAAATTATAAAAATAACAAATAGCTTTAACGATTTAAAAACTTTAAAGCTTCAACTTGAAGGACAAGTTGCTAATTTAATAAATCAATCAAACGATTTGGGAGAAAAATTATTAAGTGCTCAAATTGAAAGTGCAAAGCAAGCTCAAAACCTTGAGCAATTGAGTGTTTATGTTGATGAACTTAATAAAGAACGCATCAATTTAAGTCAAGAAAAAATCAATTTTGCAACAAAAATTGAGGTTATTACAAATGCTCTTAACTCAACTGGTTATGATGAAAACACTCAAATTGGTTCTTCACAAGAAATTGAAAATAACCAAAAAATGTTCACTAATTTAAGAACTCAAAGAGATTCATTACAAAACGATATCACTGAGCTTAAAATTAGAAAAACAACTTTGGATAGTGAGTTAAATGCAATTTATGCTGAACTTGAAAGGTTAGAAGGTTATATCAAACAAACAGATTTTGCTTTGGTTGATATCTCATCAAATCTTGAAAGAGTTACAAATAACATTAAAGAAGCAGAAGAAATTGTTAATACTCAAATTGATCAAGTTGACGATAAAGAAACAAAACAAGGTCTTGATGATGCAAGAGCAAAACTTTTATCACTTGATTCAACAAAACAATCATTACAATCTGCAATTAAGACTTTAGATGAAGATAAATCACGTTTAATGGCAGAAATTAATGTTGTTCAAGAAAAGAAATATCAACAAGAAATGGCTCTTGCAAAAGTTGATACAGATATTGAAGCAATGCAAGAAAAGATTTTTGAAGATTATGAACTTACATATGCTTCATGTTTACCATTAAAACAAGAAGATTTTGATATTAAAGAGGGTATGACTCAAATTAACAAAATCAAACGTGATATTTCAAAACTTGGTTATATCAACGTTAATGCTATTGAAGACTGCAAAGACTTGCTTGAAAGATATGAAACTTTAAGCGCTCAAGCAGAAGACTTATCAACAGCAAAAGAAGACTTAATTAAAATTATTAAAGACTTGGCAACAGAGATGATTACAAGATTTGAAACAGAATTTACCAAAATTCAAGCAAACTTCTCAAAAGTTTTCCGTGAATTATTTGGTGGTGGAAACGCAAGACTTGAATTAACTGAAGCTGAAGATCCACTTCAAGCAGGTGTTGAAATTGTTGCAGAACCACCTGGCAAAAAACTTCAAAGTATTACACTTTTAACTGGTGAAGAAAAAGCTTTAACTGGTATTGCAATTTTATTTGCAATATTAAAACTTCGTCCAATGCCATTCTGCTTATTAGACGAAATTGAAGCAGCTCTTGACGACACAAACGTATCAAGATTTGCTCAATATTTAAAGAATTTCTCAAAAGAAACTCAATTTATTGTTATCACACACAGAAAACCAACTATGATGCTTGCTGACTCATTGTATGGTGTTACAATGGAAGAAAAAGGTGTAAGTAAAATTGTTTCTGTTAAACTTAGTGATGCAATTAAAAATTCAAAAGAAGGTCAAGAAGCTCCTGATAAAAATTCAGTTACAGCTTAACATTATTTAATATATAAAGGAAAGGTCACAACAAATTATGGGTTTGTTTACAAAAATTAAAAACGGTTTAAAAAAGACTAGAGATTCACTTTTAACAAAGTTAAACGCTGTTTTCCGTGGCGGGGATATTGATGCAGATTTTTACGATGATTTAGAATTTGCTTTAATCAACTCAGACATGGGGGCAACAACTTCTCAAGAAATTATTGAAAATCTTAAGGAAGTTGTTAGAGAAAAACATATTTATAAACAAGAAAAAGCAAGAGAAGAACTTAAAGATATTTTAAAAAATATTTTATCTGATTGTGAAAAAGAAGATTATTCTTATCCATTAATAATTACTATTGTAGGTGTTAACGGCGTAGGTAAAACAACAACAATTGGTAAGCTTGCTAATTATTTTAAACAAAAAGGCAAAAGTGTTACTCTTGTTGCTGGCGATACATTTAGGGCAGCTGCTACAGAACAACTTACTGAATGGGCTAAAAAAGTAGATGTTAAAATTGTTAAACATCAAGAAGGTGCAGATGCTTCAGCAGTTGTTTATGATGGTATTGCTTCTGCAAAAGCAAAAAATACAGATGTTTTAATTGTTGATACAGCTGGTAGACTTCATACAAAAGTTAATCTTATGGAAGAACTTAAAAAGATTAACCGTATTGAACAAAGAGAATGGCCAGAGGCAAAACATTTTAACTTTATTGTCGTTGATGCAACCATTGGTCAAAATTCATTAGTTCAGGTTAATGCTTTTAAAGATGCTATTGGTATTGATGGTATTATCTTAACAAAACTTGACGGAACAAGCAGGGGAGGGATTATTTTCCCAATTTTAAAAGAAATTAAAACACCGGTTTATTTTGTAGGTGTTGGTGAAGGTGTTAACGACCTTGAAGAATTTGAACCAAATTCATTTGTTGATGGCATTTTGTAAACATAATTTGATTTTCTTTATTAAATAAACTTAAAGAGTTAAAAAGCTTATATTTAATGGCTTTTTAGCTCTTTTTTTGTAAAAAAAATTTAAAAATAATATTGACAATAATTCTAAAAAGGGTATAATACTATTTGTAAAGCATTTTTACTTTACAAAGTAATATTTTTCTAAAATTAAAAGGTAAATTTTAATGGAATTAGAAGCAAATTTAAAGTTAAGCTTGTTATCAGAACTTTATAAAAACCTTTTAACACAAAAACAACAAAATATGTTAAAAGACTTTCTTGATAATAACCTTTCAATAACTGAACTTGCAGTTGAATATAATTCAAGTAGACAAGCAGTAAATGATTTGTTAAAAAGAACTTTTAAAATATTAGAAGAATATGAAAAAAAGCTTGGTTTGTTAAAAAAACTTGAAGCCATTAAAAAAGATGTAAACTTAACAATTTCGGCGCTTGAAAAACCAGAAATAAATAAAGATTACATTAAAAACAAATTAAACAAAATTTTGGAGGTTTTGTAGTATGGGTATGTTCTCAAATTTATCATTAAGACTTAATCACATTTTTTCTCATCTTACAAAACGAGGAAAATTAACGGAACTTGAAATTAAAGAAGCTATGCGTGAAGTTAGGGTTGCTTTATTAGAAGCGGATGTTAACTTTATGGTGGCAAAAAACTTTATAAACAGAGTTTCTGAAAAGGCAATTGGCCAACAAGTTTTAAACAGTTTAACTCCAGGTCAACAAGTAATTAACATTGTTAATGAAGAACTTATTTCTCTTATGGGAAATACAAACTCAAAACTTGCAGTTTCATCTTCATTACCAACAGTTATTATGCTTTGTGGTTTGCAAGGTTCTGGTAAAACAACAATGTGCGGTAAACTTGCAAGTTTGTTAAAAAGTCAAGGCAAAAAACCAATGTTAGTAGCTTGCGATATTTATAGACCTGCAGCTATTAGCCAACTTCAAGTAGTTGGTAAAACTGCAAATGTTGAAGTTTTTGAAAAGGGAACTCAAAATCCAACAAAAACTTGCAAACAAGCAATTGAATACGCAAACAAAAAACTTTATGACACAGTTATTGTTGATACAGCTGGTAGACTTTCAATTAACGAAGAGTTAATGGATGAGTTAAGAGTTCTTAAAAAAGAAATTAAACCATCAGAAATATTACTTGTTGTTGACTCAATGAACGGTCAAGAATCTGTTAATGTTGCAGAACAATTTAATCAAGCACTTGATGTAACGGGCGTTATTCTTACAAAACTTGATGGTGATACCCGTGGTGGTGCAGGATTATCAATTTCTGAAGTAGTTAAAAAACCTATTAAATTCTGTGGTATTGGTGAAAAATTGGGTGATATAGAGCCTTTCCATCCAGACCGTATGGCTTCAAGAATCTTAGGAATGGGAGATGTTTTAACTCTTATTGAAAAAGCAAAAAATGCTGTTACAGAAGAAGAAGCTAAAAAACTTGAAAAGAAGTTTAAAGAAAACAGTTTTACTTTTGAAGATTACTTAGCTCAAATGGAAAACATTAATAAAATGGGAAACATCAATGATCTTATTGGTATGATACCTGGCCTTAGTAATAAGTTAAAAGGCGTAAGTATTGATGAAAAAGAGCTTGATAGAAACAAAGCAATTATTCAAAGTATGACTAAAAAAGAACGTAGAAATCCTGATTTAATAAAGGGTAGTCAAAAGAAGAGAATTGCAGAAGGTAGCGGAACACAAATTCAAGATGTAAACAGACTTTTAAAGCAATTTGAACAATCAAAAATGATGATGAAGCAAATGAAAGGCGGAAATCTTAAAAACTTTAAATTTTAAAGTTAAATCAAATTAGTTTTTTATAAATTTTTTTAATAAAAATTTTTAATATACATTAAGAAAATAAAGGAGAAAAATAAAAATGGCAGTAAAAATTAGACTTACAAGATTAGGAGACAAAAAAAGCCCATTTTACAGAGTAGTTGTTGCTGATTCAAGAACTTCTCGTGATGGCAAAGTTATTGAAAATTTGGGATATTTCAATCCATTAAAGGAAAATGAACTCAAAATTGACAAAGAAAAAACTTTGACATGGATTAAAAATGGTGCACAACCAACAGAAACTGCAAGAACATTACTTGTTAAAGCTGGCGTTGTTGAAAATCCAAAACCTTATACAAGCAAAAAAGTTACACCTAAAAAGAAAGATGCTAAAAAAGCATAATATCTTTTAAAAGGGGTAAACAATAATGGAAGAACTTATTAAATATATTGTAGAAAATCTTGTAGAAGATAAAGAAGCAGTAAAAGTAACTTCAAGAGAAGAAGAAAAAGCTGTTGTTGTTGAAGTAAGCGTTGCAGAAAATGATACAGGTAAAGTTATTGGTAAAAATGGTAAAGTTGCTCAAGCAATTAGATCTATTTTACACTCAGCAGCACACAAAGAAACAAAAAAATATATTTTAAAAATTAAATAGTTTTTTTGTTGAATTTTTGCAATTTTGTAAAAAGAGAGATTGTATAAATGCAAAAAATAGAGATTGCCAAGGTTTTAAAACCTCAAGGAATTAAAGGAGAGATTAAGGTAGAGTGTTTTACTTCAGATCTTGATTTCTTAAAATCATTAAAAACTTTTTATATTGGTGAGCAAGCATACACAATAAATAAAATTAGGTTTTCTGATAAATATGCTTTTATAGCAACTGAAGAGGTTGTTGATAGAAACCAAGCAGAATTATTAAGAAACAAAATTTTACTTGCTGAAAAAGAACTTGCAACAGCAGAAGAAGGGGAATATTTTATTTCTGACTTAGAAAACTGTTGTGTTGTTGATGAAAACAGCAATATTATTGGTTATGTTGAAAGTGTTGAAAAATATGGTTCAGCAGATATTATAAACATCCTTTTAGGCGGAGCAATAAAAAGTTTTCCTTTTTTAAACCATTTAATTAAAGAAGTTAATATTAAAGATAAAAAAATAGTTGTTTATAAAGACAAACTTGATGAGGTCTTGATATGAAAATAGATATATTAACTCTTTTCCCTGAAATGTTTGATTCGTTAAACCACAGCATTTTGGCTAGAGCACAAAAAAACAACTTATTGCAAATCAATGTAACAAATATTCGTGACTATTCTAAAGACAATAATAAGCGCTGTGACGACTATTCTTATGGCGGTGGTGCTGGAATGATTATGACTCCACAACCCCTATATGACGCCATTAACGCCGTTAAAACGCCAGACAGTTATGTTATATATCTTTCACCAAAGGGTAAAGTATTAAAACAAAATTATGTTGAGTCTTTAGCAAAAGAACATGAACATTTAGTTTTAATTTGTGGTCATTACGAAGGTATTGATCAACGAATTATTGATTTGTGTGTTGATGAGGAAATTTCTGTTGGTGATTATGTTTTAACCGGTGGAGAATTGCCAGCAATGATTTTGGTTGATTCTGTTGCTAGATACATACCTAGTGTTTTAGGAAATAACGAAACAACAAGCGAGGAAAGTTTTAATAATAATTTATTAGAATATCCACAATATACAAGACCAAGTGTTTTTATGAACAAGGCTGTTCCTGAAGTATTATTAAATGGTAATCATCAAGAAATTGCAAAATGGAGACAAGAGCAATCTTTAAAAATTACAAAAGAGCGTAGACCGGATTTATTAACAAATACTGATAAATAATTTTTATAACGATTTTTGATTTAAAGGAGGTAAAACATGGGCGAAAATAAAACAAACATTAACTGGTTTCCTGGGCATATGACCAAAGCTTTAAGGGAAATGGAAAAGGAAATTAAAAATGTTGATTTAATTTTTTATTGTTTGGATGCTCGTGCACCTCTATCTTGTTTAAACCCAAAGTTATCAAACTTGGCAAAGAACAAAAAAATCATATATGTTTTAAATAAAAGCGATTTAGTTGATGAAAAAAATCTTGATAGATTTAAAAAGCAATTAACCTCATCAAACTCAATTGCTGTTAGTTTAAATAGTGTAGAGTCAAACTCTACAAAAATCTTATATGACAAAGCAAAAACTTTGTTAAAAGATAAATTTGAGTTTAACCAAGCAAAAGGTTTAAATTATGCAATAAAAGCAATGGTTGTTGGCGTTCCTAACGTTGGGAAAAGCACCTTAATCAACAATTTTTGCCGAAAAGCTAAAACTATAACAGGTAATAAGCCTGGCGTTACAAAGGGCAAACAATGGGTCTCAGTAGATGAGGGTTTAGTTTTGCTTGACACACCAGGAACTCTCTGGCCTAGTTTTGAAAATGAAAAAACAGCAAAGAATTTAGCATATATTGGTAGTATTAAAGATAATGTTTTAGATATAACCGACTTAGCGTTTTGCTTTATCAAAGACATAGTAAAAATAAATAAAAAATCTTTAGAAAATCGTTATGAAATAACAATAAGTGAAGATCAAGAAACATTAGAAATTTTTGACGAAATATGCAAAAAAAGAAAATGTTTATTAAAACAAGGTGAACTTGACTATGATAGATGTGCAATACTTATTTTAGATGATTTCAGAAAAGGTAGACTTGGTAAAATAGTTTTAGACTAGGTTAAATAGGAAATACTTGTATGTTTGAATATGAAAACAAATATAAAAACTTAGGTATGGTTGCTGGTATTGATGAGGCTGGCAGAGGCCCATTAGCAGGTCCTGTAGTATGTGCATGTGTTGTTATGCCACTTGATGAAGATAAAATTATTGAGGGTGTTAATGATAGCAAAAAATTGTCGGCAAAAAAGAGAGCAGACCTTTACGAAAAAATTATAAATACTGCAATAGATTATTGCATAGTACCTATTGATGAAAAAACTATTGATGAAATAAATATTTTAAACGCAACTAAACTTGGCATGGAAAAAGCCTTGAACGGACTTAAAAAGCAGCCTTATATTGTTCTTGTTGATGCAGTAAAAATTAACACAACTACTATGCAAGAAAACATAATTAAGGGTGATGCAAAAAGTTATAACATAGCAGCAGCATCAATTTTAGCTAAGGAATTTAGAGATAGATTGATGATTGATTTAGCAAAAAAATATCCAAATTATTGTTTTGAAAAGCATAAAGGATATGGAACAAAAGATCATATTGAAGCTTTGAAAAAATTTGGAAAATGTGAAATACACAGAGATTCATTTATTAAAAATTTTGTTAATTAAATTTTAAGGTATTAAAGGAAACACAAAAAGTGTATTTTAATAAACAAATAGGTAATATAGGCGAAAGTTTAGCTTACAATTACTTAAAAGATAAAATGAAAATAATTGAAACCAATTATAAAAATAAAATTGGTGAAATTGATATAATTGCCAAAGATGGTCAAACTATTGTTTTTATTGAAGTAAAAACCCGTAGTTCGCTTAAATTTGGTATGCCTAGAGAAGCCATAAACAAAGCAAAAATCAAAAAAATAAGAGATACAGCAATTTCTTATTTAAAATACAAAAATTTACTTGATAAAGTTTCTATTAGATTTGATTGCATTGAAATTATTGGTGATGAAAGGCAAAATGAAATAAATTACTTAAAAAACATTTTTTAACTATTAAAAATGTTTAAATTTATGTGTAAAATTTATTACATAATAAGCATAAAAATAAAAGTCGAAAATACTATTGTAACCGACTTAAAATTGTTTTTTATATTACAAAAAACATGTTTTATTTAAAGAGACAAATTATTTTGTTAACTTTGAAAACTAATCAAAAAAACACTTGCATTTTTGTTCGTGTTATGATATTATTACTTGCAATTTTGAATGGAGGCATTAAAAATGAACCTTATTGATGTTATTGAAAAAGAAAGTGTAAAAGACAGTGTTCCTGAATTTGGTATTGGTGACACAGTTAAAGTTTATTATAAAATTAAAGAAGGCAATAAAGAAAGAGTTCAAGGTTATGAAGGAACTGTTATTGCTAGAAAAAATGGTGGAATTAGAGAAACTTTCACAGTAAGACGTGTTTCTTTTGGCGTTGGTATTGAAAGAACATTCCCATTACACAGCCCAAAAATCGATAAAATCGAAGTTTTGAAAAAAGGTAAAGTAAGAAGAGCAAAATTATTCTATCTTCGTGACCTTTCAGGTAAAGCAACAAATATTAAAGAACAAAGATAATTTTTTGTTTTACTTTTTAGCTGATTTTAATATGAATTTAAAAAATCTATTCATTTTTATGAGTAGATTTTTTTTGTTGTTATTTTATTTTTAAAAAATCAAATCATTTTGTTTGTTTAAAAAATCAAAAATATATATAATCAAAAATATAAGGATAATGGGGAAAAATGCTTTCAATTATAAATTCGTTTGGTTTAATTGGTTTAAATGGTTATTTGGTTAAAGTAGAAGTTGATATAAACCGTGGTTTGCCAACATATGAAATTGTTGGTCTTGCTGATACAGCAATAAAAGAATCAAAGCAAAGAGTTTCACCAGCTCTTAAAAACCAAGGTTTTTTGTTTCCAGTTGATAAAGTTGTTGTTAATCTAGCTCCAGCTGATACAAAAAAAGAAGGTTCCTATTATGATTTACCAATTTCTGTTGGTATTTTAAGTGCAACAAATCAAATAAATACAACAAAAGAAGAATTATCAAGTTTTTCATTTATTGGAGAACTATCATTAGACGGCTCTTTAAGACAAATTAAAGGTGTTTTGCCTATGCTTATTACAGCAAGAAAATTAGGAATAAAAAAAGTAATCATTCCTTATGAAAATGCTAAAGAAGCCAGTTTTATTGAAGGTATTGAAGTTTATGCTGTTAAAAACTTAAAAGAGTTAGTCTTATTTTTAAATAAAGAAATAGCATTAAATCCAGTTGAAAGTTTAACTTATTCTTATATTAAATCTAAGTCAAAATCAATTGGTGATTTTAGCCAAATAAAAGGTCAAGCAAGCGCAAAAAGAGCATTAGAGATTTCTGCTGCAGGTGGTCATAATGTGTTAATGATAGGCCCTCCAGGAAGCGGCAAAACAATGCTTGCACGTGCTTTTCCAAGTATTTTGCCTGATATGACTTTTGATGAGGCTTTAGAAGTAACAAAAATTCATAGTATAGCTGGAACTCTTGATAAAGATGAAGGTATATTAACTGAAAGACCTTTTAGAACTCCACATCACACTGCAACAACAGTAGCTCTTACCGGTGGTGGTAGAAATGCAAAGCCAGGAGAAATAAGTCTTGCTCATAACGGTGTTTTGTTTTTAGATGAAATGCCAGAATATTCTAGGCAAACAATAGAAGCATTAAGGCAATCTTTAGAAGACGGAACAATAACTGTTTCAAGAAATGCCCAAAGCATAGAATATCCTGCAAATTTTATATTAGTTGCAAGTATGAATCCTTGTCCTTGTGGTAATTATGGTTCAACTCAAAAACAATGTAAATGTAGCCCAAATCAAATACATAAATATTTAAGCAAACTTAGTGGTCCTTTAATGGATAGAATTGATATGTATATTGAGGTTGATGGAGTAACTTATAGCGATATAAGTGGAGAGATAAAAGAGGAAAGTTCACAAGAAATAAAGAAAAGAGTTGATTTTGCTAGGAAGATACAAACAAATAGATTTGAAAATCAAAAGATATATAGTAATAGCAAGATGACTAATGCAATGATAAAGAAGTATTGCAAATTAGATGAAGAAAGCAATAAGATGTTACAACTTGCTTTTGATAACTTAAAGTTAACAGCTAGAGCATATAACAGAATACTTAAAGTGGCTAGAACAATAGCAGATCTAGATGGTTGTGAACAAATAAAACAAGAACATGTTTTTGAGGCTATAAACTATAGAAGTCTTGATGATAAATATTGGATATAATAAATGGAAGAAATAAAAATAGAAGATAAAATTATATTATGGTTAGATAGTTTTGATTTTTTAACATATAAAAAGAAAGAAAAACTTTTAGATATGTTTGATAATCCAACCCAAATATTTAATTTAAAAAATCTTAATGATAATAAAGAATACATACTAAATATAATAAGCGAAGAAGAATACAATATACTAAAATCTCAATTAACTGATAATACTATTGAAAAATTATTGTTAAATCTTGAAAAACAAGATGTTAAGTTTATATCATGTTTTTCAAAAGATTATCCTGAAACTTTAAAGAACATAGATACACCGCCTTTTGTTTTATATTACAAAGGAGATATTAGTTTATTAAAAACAGTTTGCTTTGCAGTAGTAGGTTCAAGACAAATAACAAACTATGGTAAAATGGTAACTGAAAAATTTACAAAAGATTTGGTAAAGGCTGATTTTACAATAGTTAGTGGCTTGGCAAGTGGTGTTGATACGGTGGCGCATACAATAACTCTTGCCGAAAAAGGTAAAACAATTGCTGTATTAGCCGGAGGCATTGACGATGTTTATCCTGCAACAAATAAATATTTGGCAAAACAAATTATTGATAATAATGGCCTAATAATTACCGAAACAAAACCAGGCAAAAAGACAGAGTCTTTTATGTTCCCAATAAGAAACAGAATTATTGCAGCTTTAAGTAAAGGGGTTTTAATTACAGAAGCAAAAGAAAAGTCTGGTGTAATTCATACAAAAAATTATGCTCTTGATTATGGAAGGGATGTGTTTGCTGTTCCTGGAAGCATATTTAGTTTAACAAGCATAGGCGCAAACAGAATGATTGTTAATGGGCAGGCAAAAGCTGTTTTATCAAGTGAAGATATTTTAGATGAATATGACATATCTTTGCAAAAAAAGACAAAGGTTGTTTATAATTTTTCTATGGAAGAAAGTATTATAATTAACTTATTAACTGAAAAAGAAATGTCTTTTCAAGAGATATTAGATCAATCTAAATTACCAGTTAAAACGCTTAATAGTTTGTTGACAACACTTTCAATTCGTGGAATAATTAAAAAACTTGCAGGAAATATTTACTATTTATCTGATTAAAAAGAAGGAAATATGAAATTAGTTATTATAGAAGGTCCTGGTAAAAGGGATACATTAAAAAAATATTTAGGTTCAAACTATGATGTTGTGGCAACAAAAGGTCACATTAGAGATTTGCCTGTAAAAGCTATGGGTGTTGATCCAAGCACAAATTTTGAGCCAAAATATGAAATTATGCCTGGTAAAGAAGCGATTATTAAAGAACTTAAAGAAAAATCTGCAAAAGCAGAACAAGTTCTTCTTGCTACCGACCCTGATAGAGAAGGTGAGGCAATTTCTTGGCATATTGGTAAAATTTTAAATATTAAAGAAGATGAACCTTGCAGAGTTGAATTTAACGAAATTTCAAAATCTGTTGTTTCAAATGCTGTTTTAAATCCAAGAAAAATAAATATGGATTTGGTTCATGCTCAACAAGGTAGAAGAATATTAGATAGATTGGTGGGCTATAAAATCTCTCCAATTATTTGCAAAAAGATAAAATCAAATTTGAGTGCAGGTAGGGTTCAATCTGTTGCCCTTAAACTTATTGTTGATAGGGAAAAAGAAATTATAAACTTTAAACCAAAAGAATATTGGAATGTAGCTGCTCAATTATTAAAAGATCAAATAAAATTTAAAGCTGCTTTAGCAACTTATAAATCAAAAAAGTTTGTTCCAGAAAATTTTGATCAAACACAAGAAGTTTTAGAATATGTTAAAAATCAAACTTTTGAAGTTCAAGAAGTTAAAAAGACTATAACCAAATCAAATCCACCTCCACCATTTATTACAAGCACAATGCAACAAGATGCTTTAAACAAAATTGGTATGAGTATTGCAAAAACAACAAAGAGTGCTCAAGAGTTGTATGAAGGCGTTCAACTTGGAGAAGAGGGTAAAACTGCTTTAATTACTTATATAAGAACAGACTCAACCCGTGTTTCACCTGAAGCACAAGCAAAAGCAAAAGAATATATTATCAAAACATATGGCGCTGATTATGCACCAAGTTCATACAATATATTTAAGTCAAAGAAAAACGCTCAAGATGCTCACGAAGCCATACGTCCGATTAGCTTAGAAAGAACACCAGAATCTGTTAAAAAGTTTATGACACCTGATAACTACAAACTTTATAAACTTATTTATGAAAGATTTGTAGCAAGTCAAATGTCTCAAGCAACATATGATTCTATGACAGTTAATATTAGTGCTGGTGATTATGGTTTTAAAGTAACTGGTAAAACTCCTTTGTTTGCTGGTTTTACAAGAGCTTATAAAGTTTATGAAGAAGTTGAAGAAAATGAAGACTCAAAAGATGTTAAATTGCCAAAGTTAAATCAAGGTGACATTTTAGAGTTGTTAGAACTTTTGAAAGAACAAAAATTTACAAAACCACCAATGAGATTTACTGAAGCAAGTTTAGTAAAAACAATGGAAGAAAAGGGTATCGGTCGTCCAGCAACATATGCACCAACCATTGCTGTTTTATTAAACAGAGTATATACCCAAAAAGATGGCAAGTATTTAATTCCTACAGAACTTGGTGTCACAGTAACAGAGTTTTTAGAAAAATATTTTGCTGATATTATGAATATTTCTTTTACAGCTCAAATGGAAGATCAACTTGATAAAATTGAAGAAGGTTCTGTTGAGTGGCAAGAAGTAATCAAAAACTTCTATGGAGACTTTGAAAAAGAAGTTGTTTATGCTGTTAGAGGTTCAAAAAAGGTTAGTGTTCCACTTGAAGTAAGCGATGTTGTTTGTGAAAAGTGTGGTGCTAACATGGTTGTTAGAGAAGGCAAAACAGGCAAATTCTTAGCATGTCCAAATTATCCTAATTGTAAAAATATAAAGAGTTTAGACGAACCAAAAGAAGCTGTTTGTTCTTGCCCAGACTGTGGTAAACCTGTTTTTGAAAGAAAAACTCGTTTTGGAAAAATCTTTTATGGTTGCAGTGGTTATCCAACTTGTAAATTTGCTAGTTGGGAAAAACCAACAAATTTAAAATGTCCAAAATGTAGAAGTTTAATTACTGTAAGAGAAACAAAAACAACACTAACATATAAGTGTTCAAATAAAGATTGTGATTTTACAAAACAAGAAGAAAGAAAAAAAGATTAACAGTTTTTGTTAATCTTTTAAATTAAAAGAAGATATTTTATATGAAAATTAAAAAAGTTTCAGTTATAGGTGCAGGTCTTGCTGGATGTGAGGCAAGTTATCAACTTGCAAAAAGAGGAATTGAGGTAGATTTATATGATATTAAACCTACCAAGTTTACCCCTGCTCACTCAAACCCAAACTTTGCCGAAATTGTTTGCAGTAACAGTTTAAAATCAACAGATTTAAACACAGCTTCAGGTTTACTTAAAAAAGAACTAGAACTTTTTGATAGTTTAATTTTAAAAACTGCTTATCAAAATTCTGTTCCAGCAGGAAACGCTTTGGCTGTTGATAGAGAAAACTTTGCAAAACAAATAACAGATACTATTAAATCTTTTAAAAATATAAACTTTATTTCAAAAGAAGTAACTTCTTTACCAGAAGGAATTGTTATTGTTGCTACAGGCCCTTTAACAACTAATGACTTATCACAAAGTTTAACTAAAAAGTTAAATGCCGATAACTTGCATTTTTATGACGCTTCAAGTCCTATAATTGAAGCAAGCTCAATTGATATGACAAGTGCCTATGTTAAAGATAGATATGATAAAGGCTCTGGCGATTACATCAATTGTCCAATGACAAAAGAAGAATATTTAGTTTTTTATAACGAACTTATAAATGCTAATAGGGTAGAATTAAAAGATTTTGAAAAGAAAGAAATATTTGAAGGATGTATGCCTGTTGAAATTATGGCAAAAAGAGGTGAGGATAGCCTACGCTTTGGTCCATTAAAACCTGTAGGGCTTGATCATCCTGTAACAAAACAAAAATATTATGCTGTAGTTCAGTTAAGAAAAGAAGATAATACTAACAACTTATATAATATGGTTGGTTTTCAAACAAATTTAACTTTTCCAGAGCAAAAAAGGGTTTTTAGCTTAATTCCTGCTTTGAAAAACGCAAATTTTGTTAAATATGGTGTTATGCATCGCAACACGTTTATAAATGCACCACAACTAATAAACAACACATTTCAATTAAAAGCAGATAAAAATGTTTTTATAGCTGGTCAATTAAGTGGAGTTGAAGGGTATATGGAAAGCACGATGAGTGGTCTTATTTGTGGTTTAAATGCATACTTAATGTTAGAAGAAAAGCCTTTGTTAAATTTATCTTCAAATACAATGACCGGAGCTATAATAAATTATATAACAACTTGTGAAGCTAAAAGATTTCAACCAATGAATGCAAATTTTGGAATTATTAGCCCATTGCAAGAAAAAGAAAGAGATGATAAAATAAAAAAGCAAAAAATTGTTACAAGAGCTATTGAAGAGCTTGAGCAAATAATTAAAAATGATTTAGGAGAGTAAAATATGGAAGGAATGAGAAGTACAACCATTGTTGCTGTAAAAAGAGATGGCAAAACAGCTATTGCTGGTGATGGACAAGTAACAGTTGGCGAAAAATTTATTGTTAAAAATAATGCAGTAAAGGTTAGAAGAATTTATA
Source organism: Clostridia bacterium (assembly GCA_045637945.1). Taxonomy (GTDB): domain Bacteria; phylum Bacillota; class Clostridia; order Christensenellales; family UBA1242; genus UBA7862. The sequence continues at coordinate 13,370 of JAZUAI010000030.1, read as the reverse complement.
ACGATAAAGTAGTTATTGGTTTTGCTGGATCTGCAGCCGATGCTTTTAGTTTATCAACCAAATTTGAAGAACTTTTACAAAAATTTAGCGGTAATTTAATGCGTAGTGCAGTTGAACTTGCAATTGGTTTTAGAGAAGATAAATATGTAAGAAAACTTGATGCTTTAATGCTTGTTGCTGATAAAGACAATTTACTTTATGTTTCAGGTAACGGTGATGTTTTTGAACCAGAATATGGTGTAGCTGCTATTGGTAGTGGTGAATTTTATGCACTTGCAGCTTCTCGTGCTTTAATTGAAAATACAGATTTATCTGCAAAAGAAATTGCTTTAAAAGCATTAAAAATAACAAGCGATATTTGCGTGTTTACAAACGGACATGTAACTGTTGAGGAGGTTTAATATTATGAATTTAACACCAAGACAAATTGTTGACGAACTTGATAAATATATTATTGGTCAAGATAAAGCAAAAAAAGCAGTTGCTATTGCATTAAGAAATAGATATAGACGCAGTAAATTAACAAAACAAATGCAAGAGGAAATTACACCTAAGAACATTATTATGAAAGGTCCAACAGGTGTTGGTAAAACTGAAATAGCAAGAAGACTTGCAAAACTTGTTAAAGCTCCTTTTATTAAAGTTGAAGCAACAAAATATACTGAAGTTGGCTATGTTGGTAGAGACGTTGAAAGTATGGTAAGAGATTTGGTTGAAGCTTCTGTAAGACTTGTAAAAGATGAAAAATACAATGAAGTTATTGAAAAAGTTAAACCAAATGTAGATAAACGCCTTTTTGATATTATTTACCCAATTAAAAGAGATACTGTAGATGGTATTGATATAAATGGAGAAGAGTTTAGAGAACATATAAGACAAAATCTTTTAAGTGGAAAATATGATGATGATTTTGTTGAAATGGAAGTTAAAGAAGCTCCAAAATCATTTGAAATGATGCCAGGAAATGGTATGGAAATAAATATTGGCGATATGTTGGGCGGGATTTTCCCTGCAAAGAAAAAAAGAAGAAAATTAACAATTAAAGAAGCAAGAGAAATTTTAAATCAAGAAGAATGCGAAAAAGTTGTTGATATGGATGCCGTAAAATCTGAAGCTATAAGAAGAGCTGAAGAAGAAGGCATTATCTTTATTGATGAAATTGACAAAATTGCAGGCAATTCTGGTCGCACAAATGGCCCTGAAGTAAGCCGTGAGGGTGTTCAAAGAGATATTCTTCCTATTGTTGAAGGTTGCACAATAAACACAAAATATGGAATTATAAAAACAGATTATATTTTATTTATTGCTGCTGGAGCTTTTCACATCTCAAAAGTAGAAGATTTAATTCCTGAATTACAAGGTAGATTTCCAATTAGGGTAGATCTTGAAAACTTAACAGCAAAAGAGTTTTACAAAATTTTAACAGAACCTAAAAATGCTGTAACAATTCAATATCAAGAATTATTAAAAATTGACAATATCAACTTGATTTTTAAAGAAGAAGCTTTAAAAGAAATTGCTAGATATGCAGAAGAAGAAAATGAAACAAGTGAAAATCTTGGTGCAAGACGTCTTCATACTGTATTAGAGTTATTGCTTGAAGATATTAGCTTTAATGCTGGTGGGGATCATCCAATGACAGATGTTATTATTGACAAAGACTATGTAACAAAGGCTTTTGCAAACTTTGATAAATCACATAATTTAAGAAAATATGTGTTATAGTTTTAAAATTTTAATAAATACTAGTAAAAAATCTTTAAAAAATTATTTCAAATTGAGTTTACTTTAATTTTTTTAAATGCTATTATGATTTTGAAATTTAAAAAAGATAAGAAAAAGGTAAGGAGAGTTTATATAGATGGAAGCAGTAGTAGTAAATAGCGAAAATTTTGAAAATGAAGTTAGAAAAAACAAAAACATTGTTTTAGTTGATTTTTATGCACAATGGTGTGGCCCATGCAAAATGTTGGCACCTGTTCTTGAACAAGTTGGAGAAGAAGTAAAAGATAAAGCAGTTATTGCTAAGCTTGATATTGACGAAGCTCTTGACATTGCTAAAGAATTTAATGTTATGAGCGTTCCAACTATGATTTTATTTAAAGATGGCAAAGAAGTAGATAGAATTGTTGGGTTAAGACAAAAAGCTCAAATTATTGAAGCTATTAACAATATTTAATGATTAAAAAAGAGTAAACTTTTTAAGTTTGCTCTTTATTTTTTTATAAAATTGTTAAATAAGGCTATTGACAAACAGTTTTTAGTTTGTTAAAATCAAACTCGGACAAACTTGGTAGGAGTTTTTAAAATGAAATTTTCTTCAAAAGCTAGGTATGGTCTAAGGGCAGTATGTGAACTTGGTAAAAATTTTGAAAATGATGAACCAATTTCAAATAACAAACTTGCTACATTGGCAAGGGTTTCTGAACCATATTTAGAAAAAATTATGTCAATACTTAAAAAAAATGATATTGTTACCTCAAAACAAGGGTTAAATGGTGGTTATGTGTTAAGCCACTCTCCAAAAGAATTAACTATTGGAAAAATTTTAACCGCTTTAGAAGGCAATTTATATACAAGTGATTGTATTGAAAAAAAATGTAATCATCCTGATTGCCCAAGCAAAAGCGTTTTTAGTTACATTTATCAAAGTATTAATCAAACATTAAATCAAATGACACTTTATGATGTTTTAAATAAAAAAATATAGGAGATAGGAATATGCAAAGAATTTATTTAGATAATGCAGCAACAACTTGTGTTTCAAATGAAGTTTTGACTGAAATGCTTCCAGCTTTTAGTGAAGTTTTTGGAAATCCAAGCAGCTTACATTCTTTTGGTAGAGAAGCCTTAAGTCTTGTAGATAAAGCAAGAGATAGAGTAGCTGATGGTATCAATGCGGACAGAGGTGAAATTTACTTTACTTCTGGAGGAACTGAGGCTAATAACTGGGCTTTAAAAGGCTTAGCTATGGCAAACAAAGCAAAAGGCAACCATATTATTACTTCAAAAATTGAACACCACAGTGTTTTAGAAACCTGTAAAAAACTTGAAAAACTTGGTTTTGAAATAACATATTTACCTGTTGATGAAACTGGTCTTGTTGATATTGCAGAACTTCTTCATTGTATAAATCAAAAGACAATTTTAATAAGCGTAATGGCAGCAAACAATGAAATTGGAACAATTCAAAACTTAAAAACAATTGCAAAAATTGCACACGAAAAAGATGTTTTATTCCATACAGATGCTGTGCAAGCATTAGGAAGTTTTAAAATTGATGTTAAAGACCTAGATGTTGATGCTTTAAGTATTAGTGGTCATAAAATCCATGCTCCTAAAGGCGTTGGTGCTTTATATGTAAGGAAAGGTGTAAAAATTAACAATCTTATTATGGGTGGAGGCCAAGAAAAAGGTAAACGTGGAGGAACTCTAAACCTAACTTCAATTGTCGGTTTTGGTAAGGCTGTTGAAACTACTGTTAGAGATTACACAATAAACAATAAAAAATTAAAAACTTTAAGAGATTATTTTGTTTCAAGAGTAAAAGATGAAATTCCTCATATTAAAATAAATGGTCATCAACATCAAAGATTACCTGGTCTTGCAAGTGTATCATTTAATTTTATAGAAGGTGAATCTCTTATGTTATTACTTGATATGGCAGGAATTGCAGTTTCAACTGGTTCAGCTTGTTCAAGTGGTTCATTAGAAACATCACACGTTTTAACAGCAATTGGTTTGCCTCCAGAAATTGCTCAAGGAACCATTAGATTTTCTTTTGGAACAAACAATACTAAAGAAGAAATTGATTATGTAGTTGATGTTTTAAAGAAAAATGTTGAAAAATTAAGACAAATGTCTCCATTAAAACCAAAAAGAGTAAAAAAATAATAAAAGGAGAAAGTAAAAATGTATTCAGAAAATGTTATTGATAGATTTACAAACCCACGTAACTCAGGAATGATTAAAGGTGCTAGTGGCGTAGGCAAAGTAGGAAATCCAACTTGTGGCGATATTATGAAAATATATTTAAAAGTTGAAGATGAAAAAATTATTGATGCAAAATTTCAAACATTTGGTTGTGCTGCAGCTATTTCTTCTTCAGACGTTGCAATGGATTTAATTAAAGGCAAAACAATCGATGAAGCTTTAAAAGTAACAAACAAAGATGTTATGCAACAACTTGGTGAACTTCCAGCTCAAAAAATTCACTGTTCAATTTTAGCTCAAGAAGCTATTCAAGCAGCTGTTGAAGATTATCGTAAAAAAGAGCTTAAAAAAGCTGCAAAGCAAAATAAAAAATAATTAAAATTAACTATATTTTAACAAGAAAAAATTGTGCAAAAGTATTGCATAATTTTTTTTTGTGTGATATACTCTCAAAGTTTAAAATTCGCACCTAAAATTTTTTCTTGTGCCCTTAAACAAAAAAAGGGTAGTTAGCAATGGCTTTTTATAAGCAATTGCAAGATTTTAGGGAGGATTAACAAGAAGGAGGAATTTATATTTATGCCAGTAATTTCAATGAAACAATTATTAGAGGCAGGGGTTCATTTTGGACATCAATCAAATAAATGGAACCCAAAAATGAAGAAGTATATCTTCACAACAAGAAATGATATTCATATTATCAACTTAGAGGATACTTCAGTACTTTGCGACAAAGCATACTATTTTATTAGAGATATGGTTGCTAGTGGCAAAAACGTATTGTTCGTAGGAACAAAAAAACAAGCTCAAGAAGCTATTGAGCAAGATGCAAAAAGATGTGGAATGTTTTACATTGTAAACCGTTGGTTAGGTGGAACATTAACAAACTTCAAAACAATTAAAACAAGAATTGCAAGACTTAACAAATTAAACCAAATGGAACAAGTTGGTGAATTTGAATTGCTTCCTAAAAAAGAAGTTGCACAACTTAAAAAAGAAAAAGAAAAACTTGAAAGCTCTTTAGGTGGAATCAAAGATATGCCAGAACTTCCTGGTGTTATGTTTGTTGTTGACCCTAAGAAAGAACATATTGCTATTAAAGAAGCTCGTTCATTAAATATTCCTATCGTTGGTATTGTTGATACAAACTGTGACCCTGATGATGTTGATTATCCAATTCCAGCAAATGATGATGCAATCAGAGCTGTTAAACTTATTGTAAGCGCTATGGCTGATGCTGTTATTGAAGCAAAAGAAGGCGTTTCATTAAGAAATATTGAAGAAAATGCTGAAGAAGCTGAATCTCAAGACTTAAATATGGCAGAAGCAATCAATCAAGAAGTTTCTGTTCAACCTGAATCAGTTTAATTTTTAAATTTAAATAAAAAATATTTTTATAAGGGAGAAAGAACAAAATGATTAATGCTGCTGATATTAAAGAATTAAGAGCAAAAACAGGTGCTGGTATTCAAGATTGCCAAAAAGCACTTGTAGCAAGTGACGGAGACATGGAAAAGGCTGTTGCTTATTTAAGAGAAAAAGGTATTGCATCAGTTGCTAAAAAAGCATCAAGAATTGCTGGTGAAGGCGCTGTTGGAAGTTATATCCATATGGGCGGAAAAATTGGTGTTCTTGTTGAAATTAACTGCGAAACTGACTTCGTTGCAAAAGGCGAAGATTTTGCAAACTTAATTAAAGACGTTGCTATGCACATTGCTGCTGCAAAACCAGAATTTGTAAAAATTGAAGATGTTCCACAAGAAAACATCGACAAAGAAAAAGAAATTTTAATTGCTCAAGCTAAAAACGAAGGAAAACCAGCAAATATTGCAGAAAAAATGGTTGAAGGTCGTATCAAAAAATATTACAAAGAAGTTTGCTTGATGGAACAAGAATTTGTTAAAGATCCATCAAAAACAATTGCTGATTTGATTACAGAAGCAACATTAAAAATTGGCGAAAAAATCTCTATTAGAAGATTTACTCGTTATGAAATGGGTGAAGGCTTAGAAAAGAGAGAAGATAACTTTGCAGAAGAAGTTATGAGCCAAGTTAACGGTAAGTAATATTAAAGTTATTTACTTTTGGTATATAAAAAATAAAGAGGTCACATTTATTAAGTATATTTGTGTCCTCTTTTTTTAAAATAAGATTAACTCTTTTTTTAAAAATGCTTTTAATTTTTATTTGTTTGTGTTAATATAAACTTGTTAATAATATATTAGCGAACTTTTGCGTTAAAAGGAACTAATCAATAATGCGTAAAATGGCTCTTGATTATGGCGATGTAAGAATAGGTATTGCTTTTAGTGATTTATTAAACATAATTGCTAATGGTTACGAAACTTACACTCGTAAAGGCTTGCAAGAAGATATTGAATACCTTGCAAATCTTGTAAAAGAAAAAGAGGTTGACACAATTATTTTGGGTTTGCCAATAAATATGGATGGAACTGAAGGTGAAAGAGCAATGGTTACAAGAGAATTTGGATCATTACTTGCTCAAAGAACTTCTTTGCCAGTTAAATATTTAGATGAAAGATTAACTAGTGCATCAGCTGAGAGAATGTTGATTGAAGCAGATATGCGACGTGAAAAGCGCAAACAAGTTATTGATAAAGTTTCGGCTACAATAATTTTACAAAATTATTTAGATATGTATTCAAAATAAAGGAGATATTAAAATGAGTGAAGAAGTAAAAGAAGAAGAAATCAAAAATCCTATTGATAGTTTATTTGATGAAGATGATAATGATCCAATCGTTTTATTTAACGAAAAAGGTGAAAAAGTTGAATTTGAACAAATTGCTTTAATCCCTGTTGAAGAAAACATATATGCAATTTTAAAACCAATGGAACAAATGGAAGGCATTGGCGATGATGAAGCTTTAGTTTTTGAAATTGTTGAAGCTGAAGAAGATGAGGAAGATGATTATCTTAACCTCGTAGCAGACATTGAAATTATTGATAAAGTATTTGAAGTTTACAATAAATTAATGGATGAAGAAGAAGAAAAGCAAAAAATAGACAAAAAAAATAAAAAAGACTAATTTTTACTAAAAAAAACTAAATGATTTTATGGTTTGAAAGCAGGCAAATATATTTTCTTGCTTTCTTTGCCATATAACTTTTAGTTTTTTATTTTGTTATTTAGCAAATTACTTAAAAAGGAAATAGAATTATTATGGAAGAAAAAGTGCAAAATTTATCAAGTGAAATTGACATCAGGAAAGAAAAAGTTAAAAAGTTAAAAGAACAAGGTGTTATTCCATATTTTGAAAAATTTGATAGAACATGCACTCTTGCAGATGCAAAAACAATGGAAGATGGCAATCAAGTTAAGGTTTGCGGAAGAATTACTTTTAGAAGAATTATGGGTAAGTTAAGCTTTTTTTCTATTGAAGATATCAATGCAAGATTGCAAATTAGTATAAGCAGAAATGAAATTGATGAAGAAACATATGCTTTCTTTAAATCAATGGTTGATACAGGAGACTTTGTTGGTGTTGCCGGAGAATTATATACAACACACACAGGTGAAAAAACTGTTAGAACTCATGAATTTAAATTACTTTCAAAAGCAATTTTGCCTTTGCCAGAAAAATTCCACGGATTAGCAAATCAGGATCAAAGATATCGTGAAAGATGTATGGATTTGGTTAGTAACGAAGAAAGCAGAAAGGTTTTCTTAAAAAGAAGCAAATTCTTGTCTTTTATGAGAAGATTTTTAGAAGGTAATGGCTTTATTGAAGTTGAAACTCCAATTTTACAAGGAGCTGTTTGTGGTGCTAGTGCAAAACCTTTCTTTACAAAACACAATGCATTAAATAAAATTTGCAATTTAAGAATTGCTCCAGAAGTATATTTAAAACAAGTTATTGCTGGTGGTTTTGATAGAGTTTTTGAAGTTGCAAAATGCTTTAGAAATGAAGGTATGGATCCAAGCCACTTACAAGAATTTACTATGGTTGAGTGGTATGCTTCATATTGGAATTTTGAAGATAATATTGAATTCTTTACAAGATTTATTAGAGAAGCCATTAATGAACTTAACGATGGAAATTTAGTATTAAAGTTTAAAGATTATGAACTTGATTTTTCAAAAGACTTTGAGAGAATTAACTATACAGAAAGAGTAAATGAAATTTTAGGCTTCAATATTTTAGAATATACAGATGTTAATGAACTTAAAGAAAAAGTTGCAAAAACAAAATTGTTCAATATGGATGAATTTGAACAATGCAAAACTGTTGGTGGTGTAATTGATCTTATTTATAAGAGAAAAATTAGAGAGAATATTGTTCAACCTACAATTCTTTATAATTATCCAGCATGTTTAGTTCCATTAGCAAGAAGAAACGATAAAGATAACCGTCTTATTGATATGTTCCAAGTTCTTGTTTGTGGTGACGAAATTTGTAAGGCTTATTCAGAACTTGTTGACCCTATTGTTCAAAGAGAAGCTCTTGAAGAACAAGCAAATGCTAGAAAACAAGGTGACGATGAAGCTATGGAACTTGATGAAGATTTCTTAACAGCTATGGAACACGGTATGCCTCCAATTTCAGGTCTTGGTTTTGGTGTTGATAGACTTATGTGCTTATTAGCAAATCAAGAATCTGTAAGAGACGTTGTTTTGTTCCCACTTATGAAATAATTTTAAATAATATAAAAACCATAACAAAAAACGTTATGGTTTTTTATTTTTTATTGTTTTATGCTAATTTTTTACAATTTTTAGTTACTAAAATAAAGAGTATTAACAAATTTACTGCATAAAATACTTTTAGGATTTATTTTTATGTGGGAATATTGCATAGTTTTTCAAGATAATATATCAAGTGAGTATTTTAAAAATCAAATTTTTAAAACAATTAAAAAAAATAATGCGATCGTTACTTTATTAGAAAATCAAAATGAAATTAAAGTTTTAATAGCAGTTCCAATAATTGAAAGATTTAAACTTCATAATTATATAAGAGAAAAAATAGCTGAAACTATACTTTTGTTTTATAAAAAAGAATATATTTTATCAAAAGTTGATTTTGATATAACAAAAACGATAGATATGCAAATTTTTTTAAAAGCTTTAATAGTTTTTGATAGCGACATTGATAAAGAAATTATTTTAGAAAGGTTAAAGTTTGACAGTAATTTAATAATAAATTCATTTGTAAACTTTAGATTAAGTTTTTTAAAAAGAAAATGGAACGAACTTGTTAGTCTTGCAAACGATAATGAGATGTATTTGTTAAGTAAAGATACTTTTTTAGAGCTTATAAAATTTTTAATAAGTAATTTAGAATATAGATATTGCACTGTTAATATATTTTCAAAAAAGGACTGCTATTTTCTTTGTAATAAAGAAGGTGAGGGAATAGAAGATTTTTTAATTGATAAAAACATTATTTATGATGATAGTAATTTGTTAACTAGTTTAGTTGCCTTAAACCCTGAGAGAATAGTTTTTCATTGCAATAATAATATTAAAGATAAATTAATAAAAACTTTGTATGATTTATTTTCGCATAGAGTTCAAATCTCAAAATAAAAAAATATTTGACAAAAAAAGATATTGACTTTATTAAATCATAATAATATAATGAAAAAGTAAATCATAGTAAAACATAAGACAAGTAGCTTGATTTTTGGCTTTACCAGAGAAGGCAACATTTTGGTGGAAGTTGCGTAAAAGTTTCAATATCAATGTGAAACCACTTTTGCTCTATGCTTTTTTGTGAAAAGTTTAAAGTAAAAAAACTTTTAAAAGTGGTTGATTTATTTTTAATCAACAATAAAGGTGGAACCACGGAAAGTAATATAGTATTTTTCGTCCTTTGGCAAATTTGTTGTCAAAGGGCTTTTTTTATTTTAAAAGCCTAAAAGTCAACGAAATGTTAAAAAATGGGAGAATAGAAAAATGGAAGAAAAAGAATTAGAAATGCTAAGGCATAGTTGTAGCCATGTATTAGCAAAAGCAGTAAATAAAATATTTGCTGGCTCAAAAAATGCTATCGGACCTGCAATTGACGATGGTTTTTATTATGATTTTGATATTAACGAAAGTATTACACCTGAAGTTTTTAACAAAATTGAAAAAGAAATGAAAAAAATAATTGCACAAAATCAAGAATTTAAAAAAGTTGTTGTATCAAGACAACAAGCCTTGGAGATGTTCCATGACAATATTTTTAAACTTGATCTTATTACTAACTTACCAGAAGGAGAAGAAGTATCTCTTTATTATTTAGGTGAAGATTGGTATGATTTGTGTCGTGGCCCTCACGTAGCAAGTACAAAAGAATTAAGAAATTTTGCTTTCAAAATTCATAGAGTTAGTGGTGCTTACTGGAGAGGCGATGAAAAAAATAAAATGTTGCAAAGAGTCTACGTTTATGGTTTTGAAAATGATGAGGCTTTAAAATCTCATATTTCAAAAATTGAAGATGCTTTAAAAAGAGACCATAACAAACTTGGAAGGGAACTTGAACTATTTACAACAGTTGATAGTGTTGGTCAAGGCTTACCAATTTTATTGCCAAAAGGTGCTAAAATTATTCAAATTTTGCAAAGATTTGTAGAAGATGAAGAAGAAAAACGCGGTTGGCAAATTACAAAAACACCATTTATGGCAAAAAGTGATTTATATAAAATTTCAGGTCACTGGGATCACTACAAAGATGGTATGTTTGTTTTGGGTGATGAAGAAAAGGATAGAGAAGTTTTTGCATTAAGACCAATGACATGTCCTTTCCAATATCAAGCTTATTTAAACAAATCAAGATCATACAAAGATTTGCCTATAAGATATGATGAAACTTCAACTCTTTTCAGAAATGAATCTAGTGGTGAAATGCATGGTCTTATTAGATTAAGACAATTTACAATTTCTGAAGGTCACTTAATGTGCACTCCAGAACAACTTGAAGAAGAATTTAAAAGTTGCTTAGAACTTTGCAACTTTATGTTAAAAACTTTAGGTCTTTATGAAGATGCTTCTTTTAGATTTTCACAATGGGACCCAGATAATAAAGAAAAGTATATTGGATCAGACGAACAATGGGCTGAAGCTCAATCAAAGATGGAAAAAATCTTAAATAAACTTAATGTTCCTTATAAAGTTGGTATTGGAGAAGCTGCTTTCTATGGCCCAAAACTTGATATTCAAATTAAAAATGTTTGGGGTAAAGAAGATACTTTAATTACAATTCAAATTGACCAAATGCTTGCTGAAAAATTTGGTATGGAATATACAGACAAAGATGGCAGTAGAAAACATCCTTATATTATTCATAGAACAAGTATCGGTTGCTATGAAAGAACTCTTGCTTACTTAATTGAAAAATATGCAGGAGCATTTCCATTATGGCTTGCACCAGTTCAACTTAAAGTTATGAACATTAATGATAATGTTTTAGGCTATGCAAATGAAGTTTGCCAAAAGCTTAAAGAATATGGTTTTAGAGTTGAACTTGATGACAGAAATGAAAAAATTGGTAAGAAAATTAGAGAAGCTCAATTGCAAAAAATCCCATATATGATCATTTTGGGTGACCAAGAAAAAGAAAACAACACTGTTTGTGTTAGAAGTAGAACTCAAGGTGATTTAGGTGCTCAAAAATTAGAAGACTTTATTAAAGAACTTTTAGTTGAAAAAGAAACAAGAAAAATGTTTTAACAAAAAAAAGAAAGGGAAGTGAAATCCCTTTTTTTTTTTTAATTTATTTAACTAGTCAGCAGGAAATTGTTCAACATCAGCGCCTTCATACATACCATTAAAAGCACTGCCATAAGCTAAACCACCATGCATTACATCATTTTGTAGTTCGTAAGCCTCATTTTCACTAATATTAAAGGTTGTTTGTTGAGTTTCTCCAGTAACTAAAGATTCAAATTCTTGGTCAGTCATAATTATTTTCCTTTTTGTTAAATTTAGTAATATTTTTATTGATTTTTCGGGTATATATTACTCTTTAAAATATGCTTTGTCAATAAATAAAAAATGTGATTTTTATTAATAACAAGTAGTATAAATAAAGAATAAAAACCTTGTAAAAAGATGTTGACAAAACATATAACTCATGGTATTATAAGTGCATTCAAAGAAGAAGTTTCCACTTCTCACCTTTTTAAGTTTACTTAATTGGTTGTTAGCGATTATTTATTTATGATTGTTAAAAGTGGGCTATCTTTGTGCTCACTTTTATTTTTTATATAAAAAAGGTGAGTTGAGATTGATTTAATTTTTTTGTAATAGGGAGGTAAATTACTATTAAAAATCAACTTTTGAATGAAGAAATCAATTTACCAAAAGTTAGACTTATTGGTTCAAACAATGAGCAACTTGGTATAATGTCAAGCAGGGAGGCTCTTGCCATTGCTGAAGAACAAAACTTAGATTTAGTTTTAATGTCTCCAAATGCAGAACCACCGGTTTGCAAAATCATTGACTATGGCAAATTTAAATTTGACCAAGCAAAGAAATTAAAGGAACAAAGAAAAGCTCAAAAAACAGTTGATATAAAAGAAATTCAACTTTCAATGACAATAGAAAAGCATGATATTGAAGTAAAAGCTAAACATGCTCAAAAATTCTTATCAAGTGGCGATAAAGTAAAAGTTACTATAAGAATGAAAGGACGTCAACAAGCAAGACCTGAAATAGGAATTGAAGTTATGAACACATTTTTTGAAGTTGTTAAAGATTTCGGGGTAATAGAAAAAGCACCTGAAATTATGGGAAGAAACATTTTTATGGTGTTAGCCCCAATAAAAACAAAATAATTTAAGGAGAAGAAATTTTATGCCAAAACAAAAAACAAATAGTGCAGCAAAGAAAAGATTTTCAGTAAAAAAATCTGGTATTATTAAAAGATCACAACAAGGAAGAAGACATATTCTTACTAAAAAGACAACAGGAACAAAAAGAAGTTTAAGAAAGTCTGCTTATGTAAGCAGTGCACAAAGCAAAACCATTAGACAAATGGTTCAAGGTTAATAAAGGAGACAGAGAGTTATGAGAATCAAAAGAGCAGTTAATAAAAATAAACATAAAAAAGCTATTTTAAAACAAGCAAAAGGTTACTGGGGTAGCAGAAGCAAATTAGTTAGAGTTGCTAACCAAGCTGTTATGAAAGCACAAAAATATGCTTATATCGGAAGAAGATTAAGAAAAAGAGATATGAGAACATTATGGATTGCAAGAATCAATGCTGCTTGCAGAATCAATGGTGTTAGCTACAGCAAATTTATCAATGGCTTAAAAGTTAACAATATTAGCCTTAACCGTAAAATTTTGGCTGATATGGCTGTTAATGACAAGGTTGCATTTGCAAACCTTGTAGCACAAGTTAAAGGTAACTAAACCTTTTATAAAATTGGGTAATTATTAAATAATAATTGTTAGGAGCAATCATTTGTAAATTATAACTTCGTTA
>JAZUAI010000029.1:0-6470 GCA_045637945.1 Clostridia bacterium | reverse complement strand
AAAAAGTAATAAAAAAGTTGTTTTTGTCTTATTTTGATATTAAAAAGTTTTTTTACATATTTTGTAAATTTATAAGCACAATACTTTTGTTAATTGTTTTTTAGTTATAAGCAAAATTTTAACAAATTAAAAACCTATTATTTATAGGCTTTATAAGAGAATTTTATTAAAACTTTGCCTTAACAATTTTGATAATAACGGTTGACAATGATATGCATATGTTGTAAAATTATCACGCTTTATGTTTTAAGTGGTTTAACTATATTTTCTTGCAAAATTAAACAAAATCACTTAATATAAACTTTCAATCAACAAAAAATGTTTGGTTGATTATTTTTAAAAAGAGTAGGAGAGGATTGATTTATGACTAGACTTAAAAAATTGCTTGTCGCTGGATTGATGGTTCTTGTTACTTGCTGTGTTTCAATGGGCTCAGCATTGTTAAACATTACACAATCAATTTTTTCATGGGTAAAAGCAAGCGCAAATTCTTACAAGTATGAAAACAAACTTGATAAGGCCGCAACTCATTATGAAGACGGTGATATCATCACAGTTTCAAACTTGCCAACAGAAGCAGTAAAAGACAAAACTGTTTATATTCCAAAAAATGCAGTTTTGACAAATGTTGATAAAACATCAGCAACTGCAAAACAAGCTTTTGTTGAAATTAAAAACCCATATGGCGATTTATTAACAAAATTTGAAGCACCAGAGGGATCAGCCGTTAAGGTTTTATCACCAGCTGATAATCAAACACAAGTAAGAGTTACAGCTGCTGAAGATGGTGACTACAATAATGGCAACTATTTTGCATTTACACCAAGCCAAGTAGGTGTTTACACTGTGCAATATGCTTCAGAAAGTGCTGAAGGTATTTGGACAGTTTCTGACATTTATGAAATCAATGTTGCTGCAGAAGCTTATACAATGGAATTCATTGATAATGATCCAATTGTTATGCCTGACAAAATTGATACAAACAGTACAAAAAATACTGTTAGTTTAAAGTTGCCAAAACTTTATGATGAAAATGGCAATCAAATTACAAAATTCGCTCTTGGTGACGTTAGAAATGGTAGCGTTTACTATGTTGCTGAATACAAAAACATTGCTGAAGACCTTGTTGTTTTAGGGGAACCAGAAAAGGTTTATGTTTATTTAGACGATAACAATGTTCCTGTTGTTCTTGAAGGAGCACAACCTGAAAATACAAACCTTTATGATGATTACTATACTTATGAAGTTACAAAACTTTCAGGTAGTGAAGTAGATGCTACAACATACTCTCATACTTTATATATCAATGTTACTGCTGGTGGAACAAAATATTCTAACTCTGTTCAACAAACACCAGAAGCTGAAAGTCTTTTAGACTTAAATGCAACAGCTTTTGCAGAAAGCACAGTTGTTCCTTACACAGCTGCAGCATATTCATTTAAAGCTAAAGCAGGAAAGAACATTGTTACTTACAAACTTAGCAAAACAGATGCTGCTTCTGGCTATGCAACACCAGATGCTTATGTAAGTTATACAATTGATGGAAGTTCATCATATGATAGCTCAAATATCAAAATTGGTGCTTCTGCAAGTTCAACTGTAAAAAGCACAAAAACAAGCACTAACGAAAAATGCTATTTACCAAAAGTTAATGCTGTTGATAAAAATGCAAACAAAAACACAGTTAACGCTTACTACAACTATACAGTAAGATTTGTTGACGAATCAGGTGATAAAGATAAATATGTTTATTCTCCTGAATATGTAACAATGGGTTCTGATGAAGAAGGCGTTTACTTCATCCCACACAAAGAAGGAACTTATAACATTGTTTACAACGCAAAAGATTTCTATGGCAATATAGATGAAAACGCAGAAGATTATGACTATGATGTTAATGTAACAGATAGAACACCTGCAACATTATTCTTTGTTAATAGTTATGACTTCAAACAAAAAGAAGTTGATACAACAGATTATTCTTATGTAATTCCAAGCAAATATTACATCAACAATGTTGAAGGTGTTACAGAAGATAAATGGACAACAATTGCTGTTCCTGCAATTTTTACAGAAGATAATGTTAAAACATTTGATGAATTAAAAATTTCAAGAAAAATTACTTCAGAAGATGGCTTTAAAAATAAGAGTGGTGTAGTTCTTAAAAACAAAACATTAAATATTCAAGACACAGATGGTTCAACATCAGATTTATCTACTGATGATTTTGATTCAGAAGGTGCAATTTTCTTCAAAAACTACAATGAAGATTTAACAGTTGCAAATTCAACTTATGTTGTTTATAACAATGTTTTCTATTCAGCAACAGGTTTTGATAAAGCAAATCTTGATGCTGCAACAAAATTAACAGGTGCTGCTTTAATTCAAGCAAAAACAAGCCAAGTTGCTTACTTAAAACTTGATCCAAAATTGTTTGGAAAAGGTAAGTATACAATTGAATATTCTGTTCAAGACGGAAGATATTCAAATAACTCAGGTAAAACATTTACATTTGAATTGGTTGAAGTAACTACATCAACAGTTGATGTTGATACAAAAGCTCCAACAGTTAAATTTGGAACTTCAACAGTTGGTAATGTAAAAGATAACCAAAAAATTTCTCTTGATAAACCAGAAATCAAAGATGAAATTGATAACAACATGCTTGTTAAATACTATGCAGTTGCAAACGAAAAATACTTTGAAATTATTCCAGATGAAGATGGAAAATTAACTTTCAACACAGCTGATAAACTTGTTGAAGTTGGTCAAACAGATTCTTCAGTTGATTCACTTTATACATTAGCAACAGCTTCTGCTACAAAAAATATTAGAGTATTAGCTATTGCTTTTGATGACTTTGCTGATGCAAAATACTTCAATGATCCTGCTTTAGTTGAAACAGATAAACCTGCAAACATCGGGTTAGATGATTATTCAATCTCAGTTAAATTTGTAAAAGACACACAAGCTCCAGTTATTGAAAGCCTTGTAAAAGATGGCGTTAACGAAGATGACGAAATTGAACAATACAAAGAAATTTCAGCTCACGGTATTACATTTACAGATAATACAAACACAGCTAAAGTTTCTGTTAAAGTAATGAACTCTCAAGGTGTTGAAGTTGATTACGAAGAACTTGATGGTTCAAAAACAGTAAAAATCAGTGATACTGAATATAGATATACTTTTGCTGGTGTTAAATTTACAGCTCTTGAAGCTGATAACTACACAGTTGTTTACAACATTGTTGATGGTGGAAACAACATTGTAACTTACTCATTTGTATTAAGAGCTACTGCAGATAAAGAAGCTCCAAATATTTCAGTTATGGGAACAACAGCAACTGTTGAACTTGGACAAACTTACTATTTGAAAAATGTTTCTGTATCAGATAAAATTACAGAAGAAAAAGATATTGTTTTCACAGCTAAAGTTGTTGGTGATAAAGTAGGTAACCGTTCTTCATGGTTTAACACAGAAGAAATGTCATTTACAGCTGAAACACCAGATACTTATACAATCACTCTTACAGCTGAAGATGCTAACCGCAATAAATCAACAAAAACAGTTGTTGTTACTGTTAAAGATAGTGCAGCTCCAATTCTTACATTGGTAGGATCAGAAAGCGATAAAGTAATTTATGATGAAAATGAAATTACAAAAGATCCACAAGATGATAAGAAAGAAGTATTCCCAGAAGTAGCACTTCCAGGATTTGTAGTAATGGATGCTAACGGTGTAGACGGTGCAACTGGAACACTTACAATTACAACTCCAAAAGATAAAACTTATACAATCGCTATTAACGAAACAAAAGTTGAAGGCGAAAATCCATTAAACGTTGTAAGAAAACCTGTTACAGAACAAGGCAAAACAAATTATTATTTCTATTTCACTCCAACAGAAAGAGGCCACTATGAAGCAACTTATGTTGCAGAAGACTTAGCTGGCAACAAATCAAAAGCACAAGTTATTGATGTTTATGTTGGTGATACAGAAGTTCCTATTATTTATTTAACTTCTGACCTTGAAAACGAATTAAAGAAAGGTTATGTAATTGGCCAAAACGATCAACTTGTTATTAACCCACAAGCAAGATTAGAAGGTCAAACAGGCTATACAGCAGAAGATTTGTATGTTGATGATAACTTTGGTTTCACAACAAGCAAATTTACAGGAACTGAAACAGAATATGTAACAGTATCTGTTCAAGTTGTTAACGAAAATGGCAATTCTGTAACAAAAACAGAAGATGGTGGAAAATATTTCTACAAGTTTGATAAACAAGGAACTTACACAGTTACATTTACTGTAACAGATAAAGTAGGTAATGTTGGAACATTGTCAAAAACATTTAAAGTAACAGCAAAAGCTGCAACTTCAAGTGATACAACAAAAATCCTTGGAACTGTTTTAATTATCGTTTCAATTGTTATTCTTGCTGGTGTTGTTGTTTACTTTGTTAGAGGAACAAAACTTCTTCCAAAGAAAAGCAAAAAAGCAAAAAAACAAAAAGAAGATAAAGTAGAAAATAAAGACTAATTTAAATAAAAAAAGCATTTGATATTTCAAGTGCTTTTTTTTGTTTTATTTGTTTAAATTTACTAGTTAAATTATTATTGTTTTGTTAATAATAACAATTGTTGTTTTTTATTTATGTGTTATAATAAAGCTATTATTATAATTAAAAGGATTAGAACAAAGTTTAATGTTTGAGTTAAAAAGCAAGTATCAACCAGCTGGAGACCAACAACAAGCAATTGACAGTATTGTTAAAGGTTTAAACGATGGCTTAAAAGAGCAAGTTTTACAAGGCGTAACTGGTAGTGGCAAAACATTTACAATGGCAAATATTATTAAACAAGTTAATAAACCAACTTTAGTTTTGGCTCATAACAAAACTTTGGCTGGTCAACTTTGTAACGAGTTTAAAGAGTTTTTTCCAAATAATAGGGTAGAATATTTTGTTAGTTATTATGATTATTATCAACCAGAAGCATATATAGCAAAAAGCGATACTTATATTGAAAAAGATTCTTCAGTAAACGATGAAATAGATAAGTTAAGGCACTCAGCAACAAGTTCTTTATTAGAAACAGACAATGTAATCGTTGTTGCTTCAGTTTCTTGTATTTATGCTTTAGGTGCACCTCAAGAATATTATGATATGTCAATTTCAATAAGACAAAACCAAACTTTGGATAGAGATGTTTTAATAAAAAGACTTATTGAAATTAGGTATGAACGCAATGATGTTGATTTTAAAAGGTCAACTTTTAGGGTAAAAGGCGATGTTGTTGATATTATACCTTCAAGTTATAACGAAAAAGCAATTAGAATAGAATTTTTTGATGACACGGTTGAAAGAATTTATGAGTTTGATATTGTTTCAAATAAACTTTTGTCAGAACTTAAACATATTGCAATTTTCCCAGCAACTCACTATGCCGTTAATAGCGAAAAACTTTTACAAGCTCTTAAAAACATTGAAAATGATAGAGATAAAGAAGTTGAAGAATTTTTAAAGAATAACAAATTTATTGAAGCTCAAAGACTAAAAGAAAGAACAAGTTATGATATTGAAATGTTGCGTGAAATAGGTTATTGCAACGGAATAGAAAACTATTCAAGATATTTTGATGGCAGAAAACCTGGTCAAGCACCATTTACATTGTTAGATTATTTTAAAGATGATTTTTTACTTTTGGTTGATGAAAGCCATATAACTTTACCACAAGTTAGGGGTATGTATAATGGCGATAGAGCCAGAAAAAACAGCTTGGTTGAATATGGTTTTAGGTTGCAATCAGCATTTGACAACAGACCTCTTAATTTTGAAGAGTTTAACGAAAGAATAAATCAAGTAGTTTATGTATCTGCAACACCTTCAAGTTATGAACTTGAAAGGGCTGAAAATGTTGCCGTTCAAATTATAAGGCCAACAGGTTTATTAGATCCTGTGGTTGAAGTTAGACCTTCAAAATATCAAGTTGATGATTTGATTGAAGAAATTAACAATGTAATAGAAAAGAAAGGTAGAGTTTTAATAACAACTTTAACTAAAAAAATGGCAGAAAGTTTAACTGACTATTTAACCGATTATAAAATAAAAGTTAGATATATGCACTCTGATATTGATGCTTTAGAAAGGCTTGATATTATTAACGGTTTAAGAAAAGGCAGTTTTGATGTTCTTGTTGGTATTAACCTTTTAAGAGAAGGTTTAGATATTCCTGAGACAATGCTTGTTGCTATATTAGATGCGGATAAAGAAGGCTTTTTAAGAAGTGAAACTTCACTTATTCAAACCATTGGTAGGGCAGCAAGAAATAGTGAGTCAAAAGTTATTATGTATGCTGATAATATGACTCAATCAATGCAAAATGCAATAAATATTACTAATCAACGTAGGGAACTA
Organism: Clostridia bacterium; assembly: GCA_045637945.1. Taxonomy (GTDB): domain Bacteria; phylum Bacillota; class Clostridia; order Christensenellales; family UBA1242; genus UBA7862. Next base: position 49 of record JAZUAI010000029.1, on the reverse strand, counting down.
CAACAAAAATATAATAAAGAACACAATATAACACGAAAAACAATTATAA
>JAZUAI010000028.1:0-18810 GCA_045637945.1 Clostridia bacterium | reverse complement strand
ACTTTTTATTTTTAAAAGCGTTATTAGTGTAGTCTATAAGCCGAGTTCTGTATTTGATGGTCATCTATCTAGACTATTTGTCTCCAAATAGTTCAAGCGATATTTTTAAAGAACCTAGCGAACAACGTTAAAACGGTTCTTTTTAATCTTACTTCGGGTGGGGTTTACAGGGACACTTGCTGTTGCCAGCAAATCGGTGAGCTCTTACCTCGCCTTTCCACCTTTAACTAAAACTAAGTTTTAGTTGTTTATTTCTGTTGCACTATCCTTAAAGTCGCCTCCACTGGTATTTCACCAGCACCCTGTTCTGTGAAGCTCGGACTTTCCTCGCCCCAAACAATTACGCTTAGGCCGCGACCATCTGGCTACCTAATAACACGTCTATTGTATATTAAAATTTTTATCTTGTCAATTTTAACTGTAATCGCATAAAAAAAGAGCTGTTTTAATTTTTAAACAACCCTTTTTATTTTATTTTTTTTCATTTAATAATTTTAAAATTTTACAAAAAACTTTTTATTTGTTTTAAATAAACTTGTGAAACTTTATATTTGTTCAAAAAAATAATTGAGGCAAAGCCTCAACTATTTTTTAAGTATTGTTTTTAGAAAGTTTCTTTTTTCTTACAAGTTCAATTATTAAAAGAATAATACCATAAATCACTGCATATAAAGGAGCCATGACCCAAGCTGTAAGAGGTGTTCCACTTAATATAGGGCTAAACATATTAAAAGCATCTGCATACCCAAATGTTGCCACTAAAAAAGCGCCATATGCTAAATAACAACAAAAACCAAGTATTGAGTAGTGAAATTTTTTGTAAGAAAAATTAATTTGTTTAAACATTAACAACACTACTACCATAACAATTGAAATTGTATGATGTAAGAAAGATGTTATAACATCTGGATGGAAAAAACTTGTGTAGCATTCAAGGAAATCAGGATAAACTGATGTTATAATTCCACCAATCAAAGCTAAAAACCAAACAAAATGAAGAACTGCATTATCTTTTTTACCCAACAAAACTGCAAGAGCTAAAACCATGCTAGATGCTCCACAAAAAGTTGCTGGGAAAAATTTGTGCCAAATAAACTCACCAGATAAAAAGGTTTGAGTTATTCTGCTTGAAAGAATAGCAACAAGCAATAATCCACCGGTTGCTTTAACAATAATTTTTTGAGCTTTTTCAGTTTTTGCAAAAATTTTTGCACACACAAGTGCAGGAACAAAAACTATTGCGCAAACTACTAAATATAAAATATGCTCTAAACCAAAAAGTTCCATAATATACCCCCATTTTTTCTCACAATATGATACCACAAAACAACAATTTAAAACAAATTATTTTACATTTTAAATATTGTAACAAATAAAAAAAGAACCATTTTTTATTTGGTTCTTTTTTTGTTTTAAATCAAATTTTAAATTATTGTGGTCCCATTTCAGTAATTACTGTTGCATCTTGAACAGGAACATAATTTGGGTTTGGTCCAATTACCCTACCAATAAAGCCTTGAGGAGTGTAACCGTTAATGTGGTTAATAACAGAAGCTGCATCACCTAAAACTTCCATAGGTTCATTTCCTGGAGTTCTTGCAGGAATTGGCATTGCAAATACTTCGCCAGGTTCACACAAAGATTTTTGAGCACTTAATAAGTCTTCTTTGATTTCATCTGGGAATTTTAATTTGTCAAAGTTAACCACAGCATCTTGAACTTTAAGTTCATAAATCAAGTTGCTATAAACATTTAAATAACCTTCAATTGTTTGTTTTGGATTTGCAATAACTTGGCCATCTTCTTTTGGTTGACCAGTTTTTGAAAGTGTAATTGCTGTGCTAAGATTTTCAATATAACCGTTAAAGAAGTTTTCAAGAGCTTCATTAGATCTAATACCACCAGTAACAGCAGTTTTAAATTTAGCTGGATCAAATTTTGTTGGATCAGAAAGCAACTGTGGAAAATATGTTCTTGCATCAGCACTTTCAATTATTTCTCTTACTCTTGCATTTTTATCATAGTTGCCAGATACTGCAGCATTATCAGCGCTACCTTCGTTAATAGCACCTTTTTGTGCACGTTCTGCAACCATATGTCTAATTGTTGCCTCAACTTGTTCAACATTATCAGAAGCTGCAACATTGTCAAGGCTGCCTTCATTTACTGCTCCCCTTGCTGCATTTTGATATTGCCTTGTTCTAATTTCAGCAGCAACGGATTCAGCTGCATCTGAACCAGCAACATTATCAAGTGAACCTTCATGTATGTGACCCGAAACTGCGTTTTGATTTTGTCTAGTTTTTATTTCATTTTCCATACCTTCAGCGCCACCTGCACCAACAATTGCATCTATTGACCTTGGGTCAACATAACCTTCTTTAGCGCGTTGAGTTTGCATATGTTGTATTGTTGATTCCATGTGAGCAACGCCTGATGAAGAAGCAACACTGTCAAGACTTCCTTCACTTACAGCACCAGTTGCTGCATAAGCATTTTGCCTTGCCTTAATTTCATTTGCCATATTTTCATCTAAACCAGAGCCAACAACATCATCAACAGGACCATTAAATGGTCTACCTGTGCCACCTTTTGACCTTTCGTCTATTAGGTGTTTATTCATCTCTTCAATATTTTTTAATTCTTCAACTGTAAATTTATCTGCGTCCATAATAAACCCTCTCTTTTATTATTTGATAATATTATAACACAAAACAACACTTAAGTCAAAAATTTGCCTTTTTAAAAACATACTGTATAGTAATTTGTTTGTGCTTTTGGCATGTTTTTTAATAAAAAAAGAGTTAAAAATATAATTTCTAACTCTTTTTGTGTTTTTATTTAATTTTGTTCTGTTGCTGGGCCTTGAGTTTTGTTTATGTAATTATGAAATGGCAATGTTGAAATTTGGTCAATTTTCCCTTCAGGTGGGATTACATTTTGCATTTCTTTATAATTTGGTTCTTCATCTTCAGCATCATCATCAAAACCTTCACCATATTGTGTTGGCACTCCATTATCATCGCCATATTCTGCAAGTTCTTCTTCTGTCATTTCATGGCCTGTTTCTCTTACTGCAGCATAATATGCTTCAGCTTCTTCTTCACTATCAAAGTGAGGTTGTGTTTCATCAATATAATCTTGAACTTGTTGCTCTGTTGGCATTTCAAGACCACATCTATCAAACATTTCAACTTCAAGTTCATCAATATATTGGCTTACTGTTTGGCCTTTTGTCATATCTGCACCAAGGGCATTAAAGAAAGCACTTGCACAATGAGGTTCTAACCCTTTTAACATTTTGTGCATCATTCCACCAGAACTTTGGTTTAAATCGGTATTTTCAAAATAACCAAACAAATCCTCAACATTTGTAAGTGTATTTGTTAAAAGTTCGTGACTTAAAAAGTCGTAATAAACTTCTTCGTTGCGTCTTAGACCTTCTCTTACTGCACCACCATAAAGATTTGCACTTTGAAAATCTTGTCTTGTTTTTGAAAAGCCAAACAAAACTTGGTCAATTGCACTTGGTGTTGCATAATCAGCTCCAAGTTCAATACGATAACATTGTGGGTCATAGGTTCTTAATTGTTCATAAACATAAGTTTTAACTGCACAGGATAGTGCAACAAAATAATCATAATCACTTAAACTTTCTGGATCAACAGTTGCAGTTAAAATGTTTTGATATATTTGATGTTGCCTTGTTACTGCATTTATGTTTTCAAGCAACAAACTTGGCCTGCCAATTGTATAATCTTTGCCCATATTTAAATATATGTTTGAATTTGCTGTATCATAAATACTCCACTTATCAGCATTCATAGCAGCATTATCTCTAAACACACATGGCAAAACTTGGGTTGGTTGTATACCAAGTGCCCTACATGTATTATTGTGTGCTTCTTGCGCAAACATAGGAACTTCGGTTTGCCAAAGTTCTTTTTTATTATAAAAATTTTGCTTTGAAACAGATAAAAATGTTAAAGCAGTTTTATCTTGTTCTGACAATCTATCAAACTTTATATCTGAAAGCAAGCGAGGATACAAATACTCCGGAATCATAGAAGAAAACGGAGATTGTGTTTCCTTTGGAATATCTTTACTTTCATAAATACTTTTTAAATGTGTTGAATTTAAAATTAAATTTAAAAACAACAAACTTCCTGCTGATTTGTAACTCATGCCTATATTGTATTACGAATTAACCAAAAATTCAATAGGCATAATAACCCAAAAAAAACTATTTTTTGATAAATTTTTTAATTTTTTTATAAAAGGCTTTTAAAAGAACTTATATTAAACATATAAAAGATTTTTTAAAAACATAAATATTTTTTTAATATAAAAACTTTTGTTAAGAATATAAATATTTTTTCTTTTTATTTGTTTTTTATTTTTACCTTTTAGCACAATAAAAAAACAACAAAGTTGCCCCACTAAAACTTAGACAAAACAAAATAAATAAATTACATATACACTTCATTTTTTTTAACATAGTCCTTCATAATATCAATGGCTTTTTTCTCAAGCCGACTTATGTAAGAGCGAGATATATTAAGTTTTTTTGCAATTTCTCTTTGAGTGTAGGCTGGTGTAGAGCCAATGCCATAACGCATACAAACTATTTTATACTCTCTTTCGCTTAACACATTTTTTATTATGCTTAAAAGTTTTTCTGATAAGATGTTGTTTTCAACTGTTTCTAAAACATTTTCTTCATTGTCTGGCAAAACATCAACAACACAAATTTCATTGCCATCTTTATCTTTACCCAGACTTTCGTTTAAAGAAACAACTTGTTGGTGTTTTTTGTTAACTCTTAAAAGCATTAAAATCTCGTTTTCTATGCACCTTGCAGCATAGGTGGAAAACTGTGTGTTTTTGCCATATTTAAAGGTGTTGATGGCTTTTATGAGCCCTATTGAGCCCACAGAAATTAAATCATCTGCCTCACCTGAAGAAGTGTATTTTTTTACAATGTGTGCAACCAATCTTAAGTTGTGGCTTATTAAAATTTCTTTTGCTTTTTTATCGCCTTGCCAAAACTGAGAAAAATACTTTTGCTCTTCTTCTTGACTTAGTGGTTTTGGAAAATTTGAAGCAGAGTTTACATAGGCAGAAAATAACATTATTTTGTTCATAAAAGACATAAAACTTTCTATTATCATTTTAAACACTCTCCTACTTTAAAAAACTGAAAACTTGATTTTTCAAGTTACAAAAAAACATTTTTGATATTTAAAAAAATCTAGTTTCAAAAAAAAATACTTACTCATTAAGTTTTTTGTTTTTTTAAAATACTTAGTGTATATATATGTCAAAAATTATCAAAATTTGCTAGTCCATAAAAAAATTTAGTTTTGTTTTTTTGTTCAAAACAACCATTTTTAATGAAAGAAAAATATATTATAATATAATTACAAAAGAGGGATAGATTATGGAATATGTTATTTTTGAAAACATAGCCACAGGTGAATTGCACGAAGGTATGGTTTATGGAACTTACAGAAAACCAAGAACCCGACAAGAAAAAGCTTTTGAGGCAAAAGAAAGATTAAAACATGAATATACCGTTGATTATTTAAGAACAGAAATGCAATTTAATAATTGCAAAAGATCATTAAGAAATTTAAATTTGGCTTCAATTACAACAGGAATTGCAAGCGTTGCAACACTTATAAATAATTTTACAGAAGAAACTGCCCTAAGCCACGGCTTTGAAGATGTTATGGAATATGTTGAATCACCAGAAAGTCTTGCAGGAGCAGCAGTTGCCTTTGGTTTAATGGGAGTTGCCTACCTTTTTAAAAAAGCTGCTGATCATAAAAGAGCTGAAAAATATGAGTTGAAAGACGAACTTGAATATATTGAATATAAATATGATAAATTGGTAAACCCGCAAAACTATGCAAGCCCAATTTCAAACCAATTTGAACAAACACTTGAAGCTTAAAATAAAAAACAGAACTATATATTAAAAAACCATAATTAACCCAAAAAATAAGCAATAAAAAACCGAACTATTCTTGTTTAGAATAATTCGGTTTTATTTTTTATAATATTTTTTCACATAATTTGTTTTTAAAAAACTTAATTAAGCTTTGTTAAATTTTTTATTATACTGCCCCGTTATTATTTGGGTTGTTTAAATTATTGTTTTGATTATTTTGGTTGCCGTTAACAACATTTCCAGCTTTTGTTACATCATCTTGCTTCATTTGGTTTATTTGTTGAAATTGATTGTTATTTGGTGAATTATCCTCTTTTTGTTTTTTCTTTTTCTTTTTTAATAAAATAATAAGTAAAATAAACATTAAAAGGCCAACACCTACGCCAACAATCAAACCAATTGGCAAAGGAACTGAAACAGCAGTGATTTCAATTGTTCCTTCAACAACATTGTAATTATCTGTATCTAATGGAGTGAAAACCCATTTATAACTATTTTTACCCAAAAGCAATACTTCGCCTGAGTTTTTCCAAGACAATGTTCCTTCAATACTATCATTAACAACTTTTATTGCTGGTAAGAAACCACCAACATGCAAAACTTCTTCTTTGTTTAAAAGTTCAACTTCAATGTTAATAGTTGCTTTTGTTATTTCAAAAGTTTTTGTTATTGATCCAACAAAGTTTGAATAAAGTTTTGCTGTGATAATTACTGTTCCGCCAGTTAAAACATTTTTGTTTTCAGCATAAGTAATATCAAAAGAATTTTCTGTAACATTGATGCCTTTAAAGTAAACTAATGTTTGTGGGTTTATTTGTTCTGCCATATAAACATAACTTTCAGCAACTCCAGAAACTTCCATTAAACTATTTGCAACAGCATCTTCAACATTAAGTTTTTCAACTGTTATCGGCAAACTAACTTCACCAATATAATTTGTTCCATTTCCAAGAATTTTTATTAAATATGCACCAGCGTTTACTATTGCACCTGAATGAATTTGATCTACACCAGAATCAAATTTTTGGTTGTTGTTTACATCATCATAAATTGAATAACCGTATTCAACACCATAGTTTATAGTAAATTCTTCACCAAGAGGGTTGTATTTGATAAGCAAATCTAAGTTAACAGCCTCAGCAGAATAAACAAAACTGTTTGTGTAACTAATATCAAATTTTTCATTTTCCAAAGAAATTACTGCTGGAGAAATTATAAACTCTTTTGAAAGAACACCTGAGTAATGGCCAATACCTGTAACAGTTAAAGTTGCCTTACCTGCATTTTTATTATCTTTATAAGCAATTTTATAATCAACATCTTTAACTAAATCTTTTTGAGATCCATGGATATAAAAAGTTGGAATTGGTTGATATTCACAGTTTGCATAAACAAATTCTGGAATATCTGTAAGTTCAAGTGAATCTTCAAACTTAATAGAAACAATTCTCATTGTTATATCAACAGAGTTTTTATAATTGCCCATACCTGTTAATGTTACAACATAATTACCAAGTTCAACTCTTTCTTCATCTGCATAAGAATAAGTAAAGTCTACCCCAGCAACCAAAGATCCATCACCATAACGAATAAGTCCTGCAAAATCTCTGTTTTCTAATGAAACATTTTCGCCTGTATACTCTTTTGCTATAACCAAATTTGAAATACCAACACCATCATCAATAACAATATCTTCTAATGGTTTTGATGTTATTTCAAATGAAGTATCAAAAGAATCTTTATAATCGCCTATACCCTCAATTTTAACAGAAACATCACCTGTTTCTTTGTTGTTTTCATATTTAACTTCATAGTCTTCACCTTCAACCAAACCATAATCGCCAAAGTTAATTTCAACTTTTTGTTCAATTTCGGTGTTTGTAAAATATTGGTCTTTGAACATCTCGTCAATTTGTGCTTGTCCAATAAGTTCTTTTAAAGACTTCTTTTCAATTTTATAAATTGCTTCACAGCTGCCCTCATAGTTATTTTTTTGAGAGTTAACAGTTGCAACAATTTTATATTCTGCTGGAGATATAAAATCTACATCATTAATATCAATCAAGTCATAACTTTGTTCAACACTATTAAATTTGTAATATTGCAAAATATATTCTTCTTGATCAATAAGCTGTCCATTTGCATCATAAACATCTAAAGGTTTTGGTTCTTGAGCATAACGATTGAAAACATAACTATAAGTATCTTGAGCAAAACCATTAATTTTGCCTTTTTCAATTATAAAACCACCAGAAAGTGTGCCTTTGTAATTTCCTATTCCATAAACAACATATGTAACCAAACCTGCACTACTTAAATCTGTTGAAAGGTTTCCGTTTCTATAAAACGAAATTGTGTAATGAAGATTTTCAACCATTTTATAATCTCTATCAAAAAGCTCAACTTTAACAGAATTGCCTCTCTTATAAACATAATTATCTTCAACTTTATCTTGCATTGGGTCTGTTATGTCTTTTGAAACAATATTGTATTCAATTTCAATTTCATCTTCAAAATTACCTCTTCCGGCAAACACAATACGCATTGAACCAACATCAAGACAATTGGTTGTTTCAACACCATCTCTAAAATAAGTTATTTTATAATCAATTTCTTCTTTTAAAAATAAACTTACATATCCTGTGTTAGACAAATTGTAATACAACTTTAATGTGTTTTTAAATTCTTCACGGACGCCTGTATAAACATAACTTTCTTTTATTGCAGGACTAAATATAATGTTTGAATCTGCGATTGATTTTTTTATAATTTCAAAATTAAATGTTGTTGAGCCTGTAAAATTGCCTTTTCCTGAAACAACAGCAGATGCAGAACCAACATCAGTATTGTCAAAATAATTTACATTATAATCAGTTTCTTTTACCAAATAATCGTGAGTGACTTCTGGTTTTATTTGTTGTTTTACATAGGTATATTCTCCACCAGCAAAACTAAATTGTCCTGTAATTTTTTCGCTTAAAATATCAAGAGGATTAATTTTAAATGTTACAGTTGTTATGCCAATATAAGAATTTATGCCTTGAATATATAATGTTGCTGTTCCAACATTTATATTATTTTCATAAATATCAACAACTTTGGTTGAAGAACCAACTGTGATTTCGCCAGAATAATAAACATAATCTTGACCATAAACCAAATTTGTTTGATTATCTGTGTTAAACAAAGTTAGGTTTTCTGGGTCAACTGTAACAGCGTTGCCTAAATTATAATAATGATTTGCTGTTACTTTTTTAGTAACCAAATCAATTCTATATAAGTTTTTGTTAAATTCTGTTGAAATCTCGCCAGTATAACTTGTTCCTGTTACTGCTGAAATTTTAATTGTAAATTTATTATCAGTTTGCAACAAAGAATCGTCCCTAACTACATTGTATTCAACCCCTCTTTGAAGTTTATAACTTTTTGAAGAGCTAAAATAAACATCAACTTCAAGAGGCAAACCAGCATAAGAACCTGTTGTTGGAGTTACAAAAAACTTTTCATTAACAACTTCGCCCAACTCGTTTGTAAATTGTCCTTGCTCGTTTACATAGTAATATTCGTAATAAAGAGACTCTACACTTTTTGAAAAAACCCAAACCTCACCTTTTGCTTTGGCTGTTGTTTGATAGAGTGGGCTTATTGAAACAACCCTCCACTCATATCTACCTGCCTCACAAATATATTCAAGTGGTGAGGGTGAAAAATCTTCCAAAGTATTATCGTATTTGTAATAATAAACCTTGTAAAAGTCTTGTGACAACTCATCAACAAAATGAGTTGAAACCTTTGTTCCTACTTTATGATTACCCCTATCATAAGTAAAATAAGTCATTGTGTATCCATCTGACAAATATGCCTCTGTTATAACATCTGGAACAATTGAAAGAACTTGTGCATAATACTCTCCTTCTGGTTGTTCAATATTGTTTGTTGTTAAATTGAAAAATTTAAAGGTAATATCGCCAATGCTTTCAAAATCGGTTGTTTCTACACCATTTCTATAAGCTTTGTATTTGTCTTTTGGGAATAACTCTAAATTAGTAAGAGTTTCTGTGCCCTTTGTGCCATCTGGTTTTAAATAATGAACATAAACCATTGTTTTATGATTTGTGTTAATTGGAACGCCTTCTTGATAATAAAAAGATTTATTATTTGGACGAGGATCTGCATTAGAGTAAATATTAACCTCAAGAATTTGAGCTTTGTTAACTTTAACTGTAAGTTGCTTTGTTTCTTTATAGTTTCCCTTTCCAGTAACAGTAATTGTATGAGTTCCTGCATTTATAACATATTGAGGTGAATAAGTGTAATCTATATTCTTTTCAAGTTTAATACCATCATAAACCAAGCTAAATTCAAAATAAATTCTGCCAAGGTCTCCACTGCTAATAAAAGAATATTCTGGAATTTCATTTTCTAACTCAGCAGGAACAATACTTCTTGGATAAATTGTAAAATAATAGCTCTTAGAACCAATAAAGTTTCCTTTAAAAATAACTATTATTTCTGCTTTTGCCCATTCAGTTGAAGCATCAACATTGTTTCGATAACTAACTATATAATCAACACCTTCAATTAAATCATAACCATTATATGAAGCTGTTAATGTTGGACAATAAGCCAAACCTGTGTATTCATAATAATCTTCAATGTTATAAACAACATCAACACTACTAGAATCAACTTCGGTGATGTAATATGAAATATAATCTGTTCCGGTGTAAATTCCCATACCCTCAATTGCAATAACAATTATTCCTGGGTAAACAAAATAATTTTCTGGAAGGTTTTGTCCGGTTTTATCTTCAGGATTTTCAGCGTTGTAGTAATACCAAATATAATCAATATTTTCAGTAAGTAATATATTTTCTGCATAAATCTCGCCTGGAGAATATTTATGTTCGGTTTGCAAATCGCTAGTATATCTTGTATTTGTCAACTCAGAATCTACATTTACAACACTCAAATCTATGCCAGCAATTATAAAGTTTCCTTTTATAGTTCCAATATAATTACCAATAAAAGTTACAACATATTTTGCTCTTGCTGTTGGGGTTGTGTTATTGCTAAAAGTTAAAATATAATCAACATCTTGCGTTAACTTATTTTCGCCATAATAAACATCAATTATTGGCTCAACATTTTCTGTTTCGCCTTGAATAAAAGGTGGAATTTCCAAAACATTAACTGTTGCTTGACTTACAATATTTTGTCTTGAAACAGTATAAGTAAATTCAATGTTTTGATAATCAATGTAATCACCCAAGCCATTAAATACAATTGTGTATGTTCCACTTTCAACAATATCTGAAACTTCTTCACCTTTTAAGAAACAAGTAAAAACGTAATCTGTGTTTAAAAGCAAAGTTGTTTCTTCAAAAGAAAAACCAATATTTGCTAATTTTGAAGAACCATTATAAACACTTCTTGAAGAAATTAATTTAACACCTTCTTGTTCAACACTAGTTACAATAGACTCTAAATTAAGGTGCATTGCAGGTCTTAACATTGCCTCTGTATTGTTGGTTACTACTTCAGTCCCATCTACACTAACAGTGAGTAAATTTGCTTGACTCTCTAAAACAGCTCCAGATCTTAAAAAATAAGCTGTTGGAATATTAGAGAGTTCGCCCATAATACTACTTGCATAAGCATCAACCCCATTATAATTTTTAAATTGGTTTGAGCTTAATTCCCATAAGCCAAGTAAAGAAATGTCATTTAAATCACTTTCTTCAGCTTCATGACAAACAACCTCTCCAATACTTGGCAACCACAAATAATCGTCTGCCCAGTCGCTATTATATTCTTCCCCAGAATAATTTATTGATAATTCAAAATTAAAATTATTTTCCCCATTAACAATATCATCTGCCCAGGCATCGTTAGAAAAAGAACCAAGGCCACAAATATCGTTACAATTTTGATATTCTTGCCACTCAATATTTCTTGGTGTTGTTAAATATTGTGTAAAACCAAAATTTTCGTTTGTAAACAAACTAAAAGGATGATCTTCTTTTGCTGTGTGATGATAATAACCATATTCATCAACTTCAAAAGGATTATATCCACTAGAATTTCCAATGAATATATCTGCTTTATTATTAAGTCCAAAAAATCTTAATGGATTAAAACTATACAAATCTGTCTCAGAAACGCTAAAAACAGAACCTGCACAATAACCTGTTAAAATATCAAACATAACCTTTTTGTTATAAGTGTTTTTACCTTGAAAAGAATTGCTTAACCATAAAGTAAGGGTTGGCTCATCTTTTTTGCTGTTTGATAAATAAGTTGCATACCATTCATATCCACCAATTTTAACAATAACTGATTGATTTTCACTTTTTTTGCCAACAGCATTTGATTTAAAATCTTTTGCAGTTAAAACACCTTTTTCACTGTTACTTAAAACATTTTTAACAGTTAATAAGTCTGCATTTTCTTGCCCTGAGATGTAAGAATATAACTCTTCTAAATTTTCTGTATTAAAGTCTTGGTTTTCTTCATCCCAAATTTCTTCAATTCTTATATATTGGCTTTTTGTTTCTTCCAAATTAAATTCTTTTATAATTTTTGTAAGATTTAAATGGAAAGCAGGTCTAACAGCACACATTGTATCATTTGAAACAAAAGTATAATCTGTTGCATTTGGTGTTGCAACACCTACACCATTGGCAACTGCACTTCTTACAAGAGTGTTATTTGTGTATGGATATTGGCTTGCATCAATTTCTTCAGCATTATTTATTAACAAATCATCATCAGTTTCCCACAAACTATTAATACCAAATTGTGTTGCAGCAGCTTCGCTTGCACTTGGCAACCACAAATAATCGTCTGCCCAATCACCATTGTGCTCATAACCTTGATAATTTAAGCCACCTGTATTGTAAAAGTTGTAATAATTACCATATTTATCAACAGCAACATATGGCATAAAAAGTTGCATCATTGCTTCAATTTCAGCTTTCTCTGCCAAAATTGCTTGTTTTTCTTCTTCGCTTGTTGCGTTTGCAATTTCTTTATCAAAAGCAAAGTAAATATAAGTTAACATTTTGTTAAATTCTTCGTGATTTGCTGCATTTACAATATCATCAGTCCAGCACTCATTTGCTGCAGAAATCATATTTGTCATTATAATGTTTGCATATTGTTCAATAGCACTTAAAAATTCTTCAATAACAGCTTCCTTTCCAAACATAAGATCACAAAAGCTAATTAAACTATAAATCAAATTTAAATATTCAGCAGCACCATACCCGTCAAAATAAGTAGGGTTAATATTTTGATATTCTTGCCAAACAACATTTCTTGGAGTAACAATATAATCTGTTAAAGAGCTTGTATTTGAAGTAAACAAACTAAATGGGTGGTCATTGCGTGCTGAATAAGTTGAATAAATTGGGTTTCCTTCTCCATCTTCACCAATATAAACTGCAGAGCTATTATTGTTTAAGCCATAGCTTCTTATCAAACTTGTTGAATACATATAGTTTTCATCAACACCATAGTTTGAATATAAAGCGCCATTAAAAACCTCTAAAGAAGAATCTTCTTCAACTTTATAACCATCAAGATAACCCCTCCATTGTTCTTGTTGGGTTTCGCTAAGCCACAAAGATAAAATAACGTTTCCATCTTTATCATTTGACAAATACATAGGAAGCCAAGTCAAACCACCAATTGACAACGGAATTCTAACATTAGCTTCTTCCAGTCCCAAATTTTTCATGATGTCTGTATATGAAGTATTCATAGCAGCCAGTTCATAAAGTTTGTCAACAGGATAATCAACTTGGTTACCTTCAGAATCAAGTGTTAAAAGGGTTATTACCTCTTCAACAACCTCTATGTTAAAGGTTTCATTTTCATAGTCCCACATTTCATCAAAAAAAGAATATGTTTGTATTGTTTCAGCATTTGCAATAAATGTAAAAACATTTGTTGGCAAACACAAAACAAACATAACAACAGCTATAAGCCATACAACTATTTTATTTTTCATTTCATCCTCCATATATAATAGAAAATATATAATATATTTTAGTAATAATATAAGTAATTTATATAGGTATTTTAGATTGTTTTATTATTTACTCAAAACAAAATACAACAAAAAAAAACCAAACTACTTATTTTTAATAGTTCGGTTTTATTTTTTTTTGTTTTATATTTATCTTATTTACAAATTTTAATTACAATTTTTATATTTTAAATATTTAAAACCTTTAAAATCTACACAACTTCATTGTTTTTGTTTAGTTTTATATTTGGGTTAAAAATGTAATACATATTGCAATCATAAAACTTGCCACGAACATAGCAACAATTTTTTAATGTTGCTTCAAAAGTCATACCTGCTTTTTGCATAACTCTGCCTGATGAAGGGTTTTCAATAGCATGTTTAAGTTCAATACGGAAGTATCCTTCTGAAAACAAAAAGTCAATAACTGCTTTTAAAGCTTCGGTCATATAACCTTTGTTCCAGCATTTTCTGCTTAAACAATAACCTATTTCACAACTAAAGTCTCTTGGATTTCTCTTAACGGTGTTAATTGAACCAATTGGCTCTCCTGTTTGTTTGTCAACAATACACCAGTTGTAGTTAAGTTCGTTTATCCACATATAAATTAATTGTTTTGTTTCTTCAACATTTTTGTGAAGTTCCCAACTTAAAAATTTGTTAACTTCTTTATCTGTTGCCCAGTTGTCAAACATACCTTGTGCAAATTCTGTTTGCCATGGGGTTAAAATAAGTCTATCTGTTACAAGCATTTGCCTGTAATTATCTTTTAAATTCATCTTCATTTTTTGTCCCTCTCTTTGCTTGCCTTAGATAATTAAAAATTTTATCTTTGGCAAACTATTTTTAATTTTTTGTGTTGTTTCTGCGTTTTAAGTTGATTTTTTTATCTTTGTGCAAAACCACATAATTTGTTTTTTTATTATTTAAAATTACATTATTCAGCATCAACAATAATACTTAAAACAACAGGTTTTCTCTTTGTCTTTTTAAAGAAGAAGTTTGTAGAAACTTTTCTTACAGCGCCAATAAGTTCACTTTGGTCCATAGGTTTTAAATCTAAGTTATTAAGACCTTTAAAGATTGCTTCTCTTGCTTCAGAGATAATATCATTTGCTTCATCTTGATAAACAAAGCCACGAGAAATAATGTTTGGTAAAGCAACAACTTGACGAGAAGTTACTGAAACCGGAACAACAACAGCGCAAACACCGTCTTCACTTAACATAAGTCTATCACGAATAACGTTGCTATCTTTGTCGCCTAAGCCTGTTCCGTCAATCAATATTTCACCAGCAGGAACAGTGCCAGCTATTTTTATAACATCTCTGCCCACTTCAACTTGCATACCAATTTCTGGAATAACAATGTTTCTTGCTTTCATACCAAGTTCTTGAGCCAAGTTTTGGTGATTTTTTAAGTGTCTGTATTCACCGTGAACAGGAATAAAGAATTTTGGTTTTAAAAGTGAGTGCAAAATTTTAAGTTCTTCTTTATAAGCGTGACCAGAAGCGTGAACATCAGCAAGTTCGTTGTAAATAACTTTGCAGTCTTTACGGTATAAATTGTTGATAACTGTGTTAATTGCTTTTTCGTTGCCAGGAATTGGTGCTGCTGAAATAATAACAGCATCATTTGAGTTAAGTTTAACTTTTGGGAAGTTATCACTTGCCATACGAGTTAAGGCACTCATACTCTCACCTTGTGAACCTGTTGAGATAATAATAAGTTCTTTATCTTCATATTTGTCAACTTTGTCAATATCAATAATTAAATCTTTTTCACACTTAAGTTCACCAAGTTTAATTGCCATATCGCTAACATTAACCATACTTCTTCCTGTAAAAGCTATTTTTCTTTTATACTTTACAGCCAAGTCTAAAATTTGTTGCAAACGGTGAATATTTGAAGCAAAGGTTGCAATAATAATTCTTTCGTTTTTAAGTTTGCCAAAAAGTTCATCAAATGTTTTACCAACAACTGATTCACTCATAGAAAAACCTTCACGCTCTACGTTTGTGCTTTCACACATAAGCAAAGTTACACCTTGTTTACCAATATCTGCAAGACGCTTTAAATCGCAAAACTCATTGCCAATTGGTGTAAAATCTATTTTAAAGTCACCAGAGTGAACAACTGTGCCTGCTGGTGTTGTAATTGCCATTGCCATTGCGCCTGGTATTGAGTGAGTCATAGGAACAAACTCAACTTTAAAACTTCCAGCAACAACAACTGTGCCTGCTTTAACAGATTTTAAAATTACATTTGTTTTTTTGCTTTCTCTAAGTTTGTTTTCAATAAGCCCTAATGAAACTCTGCTACCATAAATAGGTGCTCTAACATTATCTAAAACATAGTTTACTGCACCAATGTGGTCTTCGTGACCGTGTGTAATAAATATGCCTCTAAGCCTATCTTTGTTTTCAACTAAGTAAGTAATATCTTGAACAACAGAATCTACCCCTGGCAAATCTTCATCAGGAAAAGACATACCACAGTCAATAACAATCATATCTTGGCCATATTCTAAAACAGTCATATTCTTGCCAATTTCACCAACGCCACCTAAAAAACTGATTTTTAAATTTTCCATTTCCGTTACTTTCCTTTTGTTTAAATCTTGTATTTTAAAATTCTTGTTTGAATTTGAGTTTTCTTTTTTATTGTTGTTAATTGTTTTTAAAATTGTATTTGCGTTTATATTTACTTTTTTATTTGCTTTTTGATTTTTATTTGATTTTGTATTTATATTTAATTTTGTATTTACATTTTGTTTTTGAGTTGCATTTGTTTTTTGAGTTGGCTTTAGGGTAACTACAGACTTTTTGTTTTCTTCTTTTTTATTTTGTTTTAAATTTGTTTTGTTATTGTTTTTTACTTTTTGTTCTGTATTGTTTGCATTTTTTATATTTGCATTATTTTTGTTTTGATTATTATTAACCTTTTTTTGTTGAGGTTTGTTTTTATTTGTGTTGTTAACCTTGCTTTGTTGAGGCTTAACCTTGTTTTTATCAACTTTATTTTGAGGTTTTACTTTTTGATTGTTGTTTTTAATTTTTTGTTGAAGGGCTTTACTTGCAACATTGTTATTTGTTTTTTTAGGTTTTTGAGGGTGCCTTTTTTGTGCGCCACCAAAACTTGATTCATTTTTATTTGTTTTTAATTCTTCCACTTTTCTATATACCTTTTAAAAGGTCTTCTTTTACATAAAAAACCTTTTATTATTTTCTTTTTTTTATTTTCTATCTTTTGTTCTTTTTTTTATTAAATTTGTTTTTTGATTGTTTTTTCTTAAGTTTTGTTTAATTTTGTTTTTATTAAAATAATTTTGTTGTCTTTTAAAACACCAAAAAAACACAAAAGGGCAAAGTTCTCCCCTTTTATAAAAATCTTCTTTTGTTTCTTTAATAATTGTTTTTAATTTCTTTTTATAATCTTATAGGTTTTTTTAATATTAGTTTTGTTTTAACAAAAATTTACTTTTTAATGTGAGTTCTGTTTTAATACAAGTTTAACTTTAATATAAAATTAGTTTTTTAAAAAACAGTTAAACTTTTAATTTCTAACCATAAAAGTAAATTTATCTTTTATCCCCTACTTAAAAAATAGTTTAGGACAAAATTCCACTTTTTTTGTTTTTTTTCTTTTTTTTAAATTAAGTATTTTAATTTTTTAATTTTGTCTTGTTCTTCATATTTTTGAGGGGTTATAAACATATCTGGGTATACATAAAAACGCATACCGTTAACTGTAAAATATGTAACCATTTGGAAAATAACAAAAACAAAAGCAGTAAGAGGTAATGTTAAGATAATTGAAACACCAAAAGTGAAAACAAAAGACATAACATTAACTGCTAAGGCAAGCACAACCAAAGTTAAATAGTTTGAGAATATGCTAAAGAACTTTGAAAAAACACATCTAAAATTTTGTTTTAAAGCTTTAAAAGTGTTGCTATTTAAAACAGCGATACCAGGCATCCAGCAAGAAACCAAAGCGTGTTTAAAGGCAAACAAAACAAGGCTTAAGGCAAAAACAAGAAGAGCTAACAAGATGTTAACAAAGCCACCAAGCACAACAAATTTTATTACGCCAACAAGCAAAGACATAGCAAGCACATTTAAAACAAACAAAACTAAATATCTAAACAAACTATAAACACAGCTTTTGCCGATATTTTTAATATATCTACCAGTAAAAGAATATTTTACTTGGCTGGTCATATATCCATACAAAACTTCGCCCATAGCAAGTTGAGCCAAGTCAAGTGTGAAAGGAAAAACAAAAAATATCCAAACAATCAAGAAAATATAATTAAATTGAAAGTTTGAAGAAATAACGCCCCAGGCAGTATTAATAATTGAATTAAGTGAAGTAGCAACACCCTCAACTTTTACACCATCAAAAAAGCTTTGCATCAAAGCATAAAAATCGGCAAAAACGCCAGCCTTATCAAGGTTGTAAACAACAGGTGAAGCAACACTCCAACAAACTGCAGCAGTAAGCACAATGCAAATGATATAATACAAAAGTGCCTTCCAGACATTAGAAAAATTTGATAGGAGCAATCTAATTGTATTCCTAAAAATCATAATAATATTCCTCTATATAACCACCAAAGAAAAAAATACTTAACATCTTTGGTAAATAACAAAAAAAATATAAAACTAAAGTTAGTTTTGCTGAAGGTATTATATACCACATAATAAAAAAAAGCAAGTTATTTTGATAACAACACTACTGACTTACCCTAAAACCATTTTAAAAACCATTTAAATTTAGTTTTTAAATGCAAAATAAACTTTTTTTAAAAAACTTTTTAAAC
>JAZUAI010000027.1:0-16534 GCA_045637945.1 Clostridia bacterium | reverse complement strand
ATGACATTTTTTTATTATTTCAAATTATAAATAGTTTTTATACTATTATAATTATATATCATATATTCAATGTAAAAAACAGACCCAATTTTTAACAATAATTTTTTAAAAACAAAAAAATAAGGCTTGTTTTGCCTTATTTTTGTTTTAATTATTTTCTTTTTTATTTTGTGATTCTTCTGGTTTTTCATACTTTTTTAATCTTTTTAAAACAGCATGTAGTTTTGGTAAGTTATACCTTAAAACCATTGTTGGCAAGATGTTTAAAAATAAATTAACCAAAGCTATTGGCAAGCCTATTACTAAAGCATATTTTAAGGGGAAAATAAATACGCATAAAAAGCCTACAAAATAACCTACACGATGAGTAACAACACCCTTGTTACTTTCAACAATAAATTGCTCAATATACTCTGGGTTGTTTGGATCATTTATTTTATTTTTTCTAAAACCACCCAAACCACCTAGTTCCCAAACTTTATCTTTCCATTTTCTTATATTAAGTTTTTGATAAAATTGTTGGCTCTTTTTTGAAACCTCAAAATGTTTAATATTTGATGCAAACCATTTGTTTGGTAATTTGTTTATAATAAAAGCAAACAAACCATCTATTGCAAATTCAAAAATAGTTGATACCACACACATAATGATAACAAACCACCATTGATAACCAAAAAAAGCAGTTCCAAAAGCAATATTTAGGGCAGAAATTATTATATTTGCAATAACTATTATTGTTAAATATAAAACCATTGTTTTTCCTTTTTATTTTTCATAAGTAAGTTTTGTTTTATAAAAATCTTCATAGCACTTAACCCATGCTTGATAATTTTGCTCTTTCATTTTTTCAACATTTTGTTTTTTTGTCAAGTTTTTATCTGGGTAAATAGCTGGCAATATATTTACTGTGTATTTTTGAACAAAAAATCCGTCGCCATCTAAAATATCACTATCTTCCATTGTAATAAGAATTGGAACAACGGGAACATTACTTGTGCAAGCTAAATTGAAAGCACCATTTTGCATTGGTCTTGGTTTTCTATAGTTCCACCAGAAACCTTGCTCAGGATAAATTAAAATATTTTCACCTCTTTTTAAAAGAGTATCAACTGCTTTTAAAAAGTTTTTCATTGTTTCTTTGTTTGAAGATAAAGGCAAAGTATTGCAGTGCCTCATAAATAATCCAAATGGTTTTGGAGGATTTGTGTAATTGCCTTCTCTAATAATTTTATAAAGTTTTCTGCCATTCATATAAGGTTTTAAACTTTTCCAAACCGCATAGTTGTCACAAGCATTAAAGTGGTTACAAGTAATAATACTTCCACCCTCTACGGCCGTAAAATTTTCAATGCCGTTAATTTTTTCTATTATAAGTTGTTTGTTTTTTATCATTTTTTCAAAAAACTTTGTTCCGGCAATATTTGCAATTTTATTTAAAATCTTGCTGCTAAGTTTTTTGTTTAAATAATCAACCTTGTTTGGTAACAACTCATATGTTTCTGGGTCATCTTCAACATCTTGTGTCCAAAGTTGTTTCTTTTCAAGTTCTTCAATTTTTTTTAAAACCTTCAATCTTGATTCAGATTTTTCCATAACTTTATCCTTTAAACTGTTTTGTTTAATTTCTTTTTAAATGTGTTTTCTGAATGTGCATATTCAATCGCTTGAATTTGAATATCAATCCCAGCTCTTTCTTTTTTAAGCCTTGCTATGTCATCAAAAGAATTTGCTATTTCTAAAATATCATCATAGAAAGGAGAATCTTTTGCATTTTCCCAGAAATAATAGCCCAAGAACATATCTTTGTTTTGCCATGGTTTAATACCTAAAGCATAGTGAACAATTTGTGGTGATTCACATTCAACCATTTCAAGAGGGGTTCTATTCCAGCTAAATGGTAAATATTTTATTTTGCCTTGGCAAAGATAGTTTATGTATGATTGGTCTGGATCAATAACATTAAAATTGTAAGTGTTTATCAAATCAACAAATCTTTCTTCAACCTTTTGTTCTCTAAACTTTGCAAGATCCATAATCATAATACCAGCATTGATGTAATATTTGTTTTCAACACCAACTGCTTCTTTTGTGTAAAGACTAAAAATTGGAGAATTTAAAATCCAATTTTCAACAACCCCACCAATTGTATTTCCCTCAAGGTCTGTATGGTAAAGTTTTGATATATCACCCAAAACTACAATGTCACAATCAAGGTATAAAATTTTATCATATTCAGGGAACAAACTTTGAATAAATAATCTATACCATGTAGCAAGTCCAAAGTGAGATTTTATTGGAAGTTTGTGAGCAATATCATCAACTGCACATGAAATATCAACAAAATCAATAATAAAATTTTCATTTTCTGCGCTTTTAATTTTTTGAACTTTTGCATCATCAAGCCCCGTGTTTAAAACAACAATTCTATATTTGTATTGTTTTGATGCGTTTTTTATAAGAGATCTAATTGCAACATCTAAAAATGGCAAATAGTTATTGTCTGTTGAAAAAAAGATAGGAATTTCGTTTAAGTTTTTGTGTCCTTTAAAATTTGTCATTGGTCACTCCTTGCGATTTTATCGTAACCATATTTTTACAAATATATATTTTTTTGGCAAGTAGAAAAAACCTTAAAAAGTATCGCTTCTTTTTTGGTTTAGTGGAATTTGATTTTGCCGTTCCCAGTTTTTGGGAATTGCATAAAAAAACATTGAATTATCTGGGATTTTTATTCTCATATTATTGATTTGATTATTTTTTTTTGCTAAAATGCAACTAGGAGTTTTTATGAAAAACATAGGAAATATTATAGCTCAAAACATTGTTAAACTTAGAAAAAAGAACAATTTAACACAAAATGATTTTGCAAAAAAACTAGATTATTCTGACAATACAGTATCTCGTTGGGAACGCGCAGAAATAATTCCAAGCGTTGAAACACTTCAAAAAATAAGCGAGCTTTTTCAAGTTCCACTTGAATCATTGTTTAAAGAAGATATAACCGAATCCTTAGCAAAAGAAGAAAAAATTCAACAGCTTAATAAAATTTATTCTATTTTATTATCAGTTTCAGTTATATGGTTTATTGCAACCGTTATTTTTATATATGGAAATTTATTCTTTGACAAAAACTTATATATGGTGTTTGTTTGGTCAGTTCCAATCTCTTGCCTAATTCTTTTACCTTTTAATGATATTTGGGGAAAATATGTTTATAAGTTTATTATCCTTTCTGTTTTTGTTTGGACAACACTACTTAGTTTTTTCTTCCAATTATATCAATACAAATTATGGTTAATATTTATAGTTGGAATTCCTATTCAAATGGCTTTTTGCATATGGGCATTTATTAAACCAAAGAAACGTGAAAAATAAGGAGATTATTTATGAGCAAATCAAAAGTATATTTTACAAAAGATATTTCTTCACAAGGATTAATTAAAATTTATGAAGCACTTAACATAAATTTAAAAGATAAAGTTGCTGTTAAAATTTCAACAGGAGAACCTGGTGGACATAACTTTTTAAATCCAAAATTGATACAACCATTAGTAAATAAAATTAACGGAACAATTGTTGAGTGTTGCACCGCTTACAAAGGAAGAAGATATTATCCTAAAGACCATTGGGAAGCAATTAAAGAGCATGGTTTTACAGATATTGCACCGTGCGACATCTTAGATGAAGAAGGCGAAATTGAATTTTGTTTTGAAGGTGGAAAACACTTACAAGGCAAAAACTATGTTGGGAAAAACATTAAAAATTATAAAAGCATTTTAATGTTATCACACTTTAAAGGACATGCTATGGGTGGCTTTGGTGGAGCATTAAAAAATATGAGTATTGGCCTTGCTTCAAGAGAAGGTAAGGCTTGGATACACACTGTTGGAAAAACTAAAGACACAAAAACAATGTGGGCTCATACAAAAGATCAAGATGGATTTTTAGAAAGCATGGCTGAAGCTTGCAAATCTATTGTTGATAATTTTGGAAAAGAAAATCTTGCTTATATAAATGTTGCAAATAACCTTTCTATTGATTGTGACTGTGATAGTCACCCTGCAGATCCAGAAATGGAAGATATTGGTATTTTTGCTTCGCTTGATCCTGTTGCGCTTGATCAATGTTGTTATGTCCAAATTATCTCTTCAACCGACCCAGGCAAAACATCTTTAATAAATCGCATGGAAAAAAAGCACGCAATACACACCGTTGAAGAATCTTTCAATTTAGGGCTTGGCTCAAGAGATTATGAATTAATTAATATAGATTAAAATTTAGGAGTTTTTAAAAATGCAAAAACTTGTTGATGATTTTAACAATCAAAAAAATGCACATAAAAAGACAATGCCTGTAAGTGCTAGAATTCTTGATATACAAAGCGAGCTTGGTGAATTGGCAAAAGAATATTTAAAATCTACAAAATACGGAACTCAAGAAAATAACAAAATATCTTCTGATTTTGAAATGGAATTTGGCGATGTTTTATATTCTCTTTTATCGTTAGCAAGCGAAACCAATATTAACGCAGAAAAAGCCTTAAAACTTGTTATTGAAAAATACAGGAACAGACTTAACTTATCTAACCAAATGGGTAGCGATTTTTAAAAAATAAAAAGCCGTTTTTTAATGGCTTTTTTTATTTGAAAATTTTTAGTGTTTAAGTTAATATTTTTATAAATAAGGAGATATAAATGAAAAATGTTTTAATTTTTTCTTCAAGTCCTAGAGAAAAAAGCAATTCTCATGCTTTATGTGAACAATTTTTTAAAGGAGCAACTGAGGCTGGGCACAATGTTGAAATAATTAGGTTAAAAGACAAAAAAATAAATTATTGTGTTGGTTGCCACTCTTGTGAAAACACAGGAGTTTGTTTTCAAAAAGATGATATGGTTGAAATTCAAGAAAAAATACTTAAAGCAGATGTTCTTGTTTTTGCTACCCCAGTTTATTTTTATAGCATGTCAGCTCAACTAAAAACTTTAATAGATAGAGTTACACCTTTTTACACAGAAGTTCGTGCAGATATTTATTTGTTTGCAACAGCTTGGGATCCAGACACAAAAAATCTTGAAAGCACTTTAGAGGCAATTCGTGGATGCACAAGAGATTGTTTTGAAAACTGCGAAGAAAAAGGTGCGTTGGCTGTTGGTGACGTTACTTCTCAAAACTCCATTAAAAACAAAACTGAAGCACTTAAAAAAGCATATGAGATGGGCAAAAATTGTTAAATTTAATACAATAAAAAGAGGTAAGAAAAAATTTTCTTACCTCTTTTTTATTAACCTAAACGTTTTTCTTTAATAATTTTTTCGCACCTAGCAAGTGTTTGTTCTACTGTTTCGTTTGAATTGTCAATAATAATTCCATCTTCTGCTGGAAGTAAAGCGCCATGTTCTCTATTTATATCTTTAAAATCTCTATCGTTGATTTCTTTTAAAATTTCTTCGTATGTTGGAGCATCTGGGGTTTCTTTTAATTGCTCAAACCTGCGTTTTGCCCTTACCTCTGCACTGGCAGTTATAAATAATTTACATTTTGCATCTGGTAATACTACAGTTCCAATATCTCTGCCTTCCATAATGCAGTCGTTATTTTTTGCAAATTCTCTTTGTATTTCTCTTACCTTTTTTCTTACTTCGTTATAAGGTGAAACTTTCGCAACAAAATTGCTTATTTCTTCATCTCTTAAATGAGGAGTATAGTTTGTTCCGTTTACTATGACATTTTGATTAAATCCTTCAAAAACAACTTCTACATTTAAAGATTTTACAAATTTATTTATTTCTTCAGCTGTTGGGTCTTTAAATCCATATTGTTTTTTATATTCACAAGTAATACCTCTGTAAACGGCGCCTGTATTAAATTTTTTTAATTGCAACTTTTTTGATAATTCGTCGGCTAAAGTTGATTTCCCACAACCAGCTTTTCCATCAATTGTAACAGCAAACATACCCTCTTCCCCTTTTGTTTTTTATAATTATATGAAAAAATTTTTATATAGCAAACAAAAAAATAGGTTTATTAAGAAAAATTTTTATTCACATCTTTTATTTTTAATGAGTAAAAAAATATAAAGAATATCTCCTTTGTTTTCTTATTTACTTGACTAAAAAATAACTAATTTTTAAAATATTTTTAGATTAAAAGAGAGGGTAACAATATGAAAAATTTAACACCAACTCCACACAATGCTGCAAAGGTTGGAGAAATTGCAAAAACCATACTTTTGCCTGGTGATGCAATTAGAGCAAAAATGATTGCTGAAAAGTTTTTAAAAGATGTTAGGCTTGTAAACACTGTAAGAAATAATTATTGTTTTACAGGTTTATACAAGGGCAAACCTGTAAGCGTTATGTCAACAGGTATGGGCTGTGCATCTATGGGAATTTATTCTTATGAGTTGTTTAATTTTTATGGTGTAGAAAATGCTATTAGAACAGGAACAATTGGGTCTTTAAGTAAAGACTACGTTATAAGAGATATTATTGTTGCTGAAAACACAACAACAAACACAAATTATTTAAACTTTTATGCTGAAAATGGTGAATCACAACTTCACTGCTCTCCTGAATTATTGGAAGAAATAAAACAAACAGCAAAGAAAACTCGCAAAAAAATTAAAGTTGCTGGCATATATACTTCAGATACTTTTTATAATACAAAAGAAGGAAGAGAACATCAAAGAAGCTTGGGTGTTGCCGGAGTTGAAATGGAATGCGCAGCACTTTATCTTAATGCACAAAAAGCTGGAAAAAGAGCTTTGTGTGTTTGCACGGTTTCTGACGAAATTTTAACAGGTAAAGTCACTTCTAGCCAAGAAAGACAAAATAGTTTTTTAGATATGGCTGAGCTCGCTCTTGACTTAGCAATTAAATTGTAGTAAATTATTAGCGTTAATTATTAAAAAAATTAAGTAGTTTTTTATAGTTCTTCTACTTGGTTTTTTTAACAAAAATTTAAACTAAAGGAAGAATATTATGAAAGAATTTTTTAACTCTGTTGGCGATTGGTTTTTAAACAACTGGCAACCAATTGTTAAAACTTTGGCAATTATTATTTTGGGATACATAATTGTTAAAATAGTTTTAGCTGTTATTAAAAGACAACTTGCTAAAACAAAACTTGATAAATCAGTTCAAGGCTTTGTATGTTCAATATTAAAATTTGTTTTATACTTAGTTTTAATATTCTGCATCATTTCATCTCTTGGTGTTTCTGTTACTGGCCTTACTGTTGTTATCTCAGCTGTTTCTCTTGCAATTTCACTTGCTTTACAAGACAGCTTAAAAAATCTTGTTAATGGTTTTATTATCATCAGCACACAACTTTTAAAACAAGGTGATTGGGTTAAAGTTGGCGGCGAAGAAGGTAGCGTTATTGATGTAAGAATGCTTTTCACCGTTTTAAAAACTGCTGACAATAAAAAAATTACTATTCCAAACTCAACAATTTTATCTTCAGAAATTGTTAACTACAATACTTTGAAAACTCGTCGTCTTGACTTTGACTTTACTGTTGCTTATTCAACAGATATTGACAAAGCAAAAGAATTAGTTAAAAACGTTATTGATTCATGCGAAAGCACATTCACAGACCCAGCACCAAGCGTTGTTTTATCTGCACTTGGCGAAAGTTCTGTAACAATTACAGCTAAAGTATGGTGTAATTCTGCAGATTACTGGGATACAAAATGGTATATTATTGACCATGTGTTTAATGAATTCAAACGAAATGATATTTGCATTCCATTTAATCAACTTGAAGTTGCTCTTGTTGAACCAAACCAAAAATCTTGGGTAAGAGAAGAAACTATTGTTAAAGCAAAAGAACACAAAGTAAGTGCTGCTGAAGAAGATGATATTATTTCTTCCTTCAACAAAACATTAAAAAAAGTAACTTCAAAGAAAAAGAAAAAAGAAAAAAAAGTTGAAGCCGCTTCAACTGAAGAAACAAAAAAAGACTAATTTTTCTTAAACAAAAAGAACGATAAAAAATAAGCCCTAAATATTAGGGTTTATTTTTTTTAAAATAATTCTTGTCGGTTTTGCGTTTTTAGGTGTATACTACTATATATAATTTTTATATATAAATAAATAAAAAACACTTGTTATCAAGCAAATTTAATAGTAAAATTAAACGTATTTAAAAGGAGTTTTCAAATGAAACAAAAAAAGAGAAGCTTTTTGATTTTATCTATTTTCTTTTTAATAATCTTTATTATCGGCGTTTCTGCCCTTATTATTCCACATGAATTTGAAAATTTTTCTTATTCAGATGCAACAGGGACTATCATAACAAAAAATCATGATGATGACTTTGATGTTTCGTTTAAAATAAATAATAAATCTAATCAAGACTTTACTAATTTTAAACTTTACATTAAATATTCATCTCAAGATTTTCATTTTAAAAAAGAAACTCGTGAAGTTACTATTGATGTAGACTCTCTTGAAAGCGGCGAAACTAAGGTTATAGATTTTAGTTTTAGAAGAGGACCTTTGGATATTAGTTCAATGTATACCTTTGGAGGCATTGAACTTGTTGAGATTCAAACTGACAGCAGAAATATTACTGTTTATGCAGATAGCATGCTTATTGGACCAAACTGGTATTTCTTTGGAATGACCGTTATTGGATTCTTTGGTAGTTTTGTAATGTTTATTTTCTGGAAAACTTCTGACAAACAATATAAAAATCCTGTTGAAGAAAATATTAAAAGCTTTACTCAAAGAATTCAAGAATCTTTCCAACCAATTATTGAAAACTCAAAACCAAAAGATGAAAGAATTGTTTGCCATTACTGCAAATGCAAATATGATGGCTTAAAACATAATAAATGCCCAAACTGTGGGGCCCCTCCCGAACATAAGGATTAATTTTTGGACTTTTTAAGGATTGAAAAATAAATTTTTTCTTGTGCTCCTTTAAAAAGTTTCCACCCTGCTGCAAAAACAGTGCAATCAAAATTAATCAGTTAAATGGGAGATGAAAAATCTATGACACAAGAAATTCAAACACTAATAGAAAACAAAGACTTTAAGGGACTAAAAGCTGTTTTACAAGATATGCTTGTTCCTGATATTGCTGATTTGATTGACCAAGTTGAAGATCAATCAATTACTACTGTAATTTTTAGACTACTTTCAAAAGATTTAAGCGCTGAAGTTTTTTCATACATCAGCCCTGAAATTCAAGAAGATATTATTAACAGATTAAGTTCTACTGAACTTTCATACATTATTGAAGAACTTGCAACTGACGATGCTGTTGACTTGCTTGAAGAAATGCCTGCAAATATCGTGCACAAAATTTTAAAAGCAGCAACACCTGAAACAAGAAAAACAATAAACAAATATTTAAGCTATAAAGACGCAACTGCTGGTGCTATTATGACACCAGAGTTTGTAAGGCTTAAAACTTCAATGAATGTTGAAGAAGCTCTTGAAAAAGTAAGGTCTCAATGTGAAGAGGCTGAAACAATTAACGTTTTGTATGTTGTTGATGAGAAAAAAGTACTTAAAGGTGTTTTAACAATTAAAGAACTTTTGCTTGGTAAAAAAGGTCAACCTATTGTTGAAATTATGTCTGACAATATTGTTGCTGCAACAACAGACATGGACCAAGAAAAAATTGCTTCAATTTTCTCAAAGTATGACTTTTTAGCGTTGCCCGTTGTTGACAAAGAAAATCGTATTGTTGGTATTGTTACTGTTGACGACGTTATTGACGTTATTAACGAAGAAACCACTGAAGACTTTGAAAAAATGGCTGCTGTTCACACAAGCGACGACGAACCATATTTAAAAACTTCACCATTCAAACTTGTTGCCCGACGCTTTACATGGCTTGGAGTATTGTTAATTACCGGTATCTTTACCAGTATGTTAATTGATATGTATGAAGACAGTTTTATAACAATGTCTGCACTTGTTTGTTTATTACCTATGCTTATGGGAGCTGGTGGTAACTGTGGCACACAAATTTCAACAATTGTTATTCGTTCGCTATCGTTAAAAGAAATAACTTTTAAAGATTATTTTAAAGTTTTCTTTAAAGAATTCCTAGTTTCCTTTATTCTTGGTATATTGTTAGGTATTGTTGCTTTTATTTGCGTAACAATTCAATATGGAAGTGCTTTGCTTGGTCTTGCTATTGCCTGCTCATTATTAATTGTAATTTTCTTAGCAGACTTCTTAGGTTTTTCTTTGCCATTGCTTGCAAAAAAATTGAAGCTTGACCCTGCTCTTATCGCTTCTCCAATTCTTACAACAATATTAGACTGTTGCGTTGTATTTATTTACTTTAATCTTGCATCATGGATTCTTGCTCTATAACAAACTTAAAAATTATTAAAACAAACTTGTTTCAAAGTTTGTTTTTTTATTTACCTTTTTCGCCTCTTTTTTATTTTGTTTGTTTTAATAGATATATTATAATAAAAACATAATTTAATAAGGAGACTTTATGACAACAAAAACTAAAAATATTATTTTATGGTCTGTAATTGGTTTTTTATTTATAACAGCCATAATTTTGGGAACAATTTTTGATTTGCAAATAAGCAAATCCCTTGCAGATTTGCAACCCGGTCAATATTACACAAAAAATCTTTTTGCTATTATTGGAGAAAGTGTTGGCGAAAACATTTTATACATCTTACTTGTTTGTGCTGTATGTATATTGTTTTTTTATCTATTAAAAAATCCTTTAGCAAAAAAATGGTTAAATATTTCTTTACTTATTGGTTTATGTTTTGTTGGTTTTGTTATCTGTTTTTATTGTTTAGACAAAACACTTTCATACATATCAACACACACAAACAATTCTCTTGATGAATTTTTATCTTCTTTTGTTGGAAAATTTATAATTATAATTTCTTCAATTATTGTTTTAGGTTTATCAGGCTTTTTATTTAGCAAAGTAAATAATGAAACTCTTTGCTCTGTTTGGAAATGGGCTTTACTTGTAATTATTTTAGCAGCTTTATCAAACGGAATTGTTCAAGGAGCAAAACATATTTTTGACAGAACAAGATACAGAGCAATGGTTTATGTAGGAGATGTTGATTTTCAATACTACAATAACTGGTTTGTTTTTAATGACAATAAATTTGTTTCTGTTAGCCCTTTAGCTGAAGACTTTTTCAAATCATTCCCATCTGGACATACTTGTGCTGCAGCAAGTTCATTTTTCTTAGTTTGTTTACCTCTTTTTCTTCCACAAACAAATACCAAAAAGTGGAAAACCGTTTTCTGGACTTTTGCAGGAGCATATACCTCTTTAGTTGCTTTATCAAGAATTATTGCCGGAGCTCACTTCTTTATGGATGTTTTTGTGGGAGGTTCAGTAACAATAGTTTTAACTCTTATAACTTACTTCTGTCTTAAATACAAATTAAATAAAAAACAAACAGAAACAACTTGTATGAAAAGAAGCAAAAGAACTGCTTGTTAAAACAAAAAAGACTTAGTTTTTACTAAGTCTTTTTTATTATATATTTTTTAAATCTTCATTTCTAAAAACTCTCATTACTTCATCAAAAGCATTATAAATATGAGTTTTTGCAAATCTAAAAATTACACCATCAAATTCAGCAATTTGTTTGTGGTCTTCTTCTTGTAAATTTGCAGGATGAATTGTATATAAAACATCACCTTTTTTAAATCTTTCACCAAGGTCAAAGTTAAACTCAATAATACCACCACACTCTGCAAAATAACTAACAGATTTTGAAAAAGTTACTTGGTCTGTTTTTTCTAAGGTTGGCTTAAATTTGCAAATATCCAATTTTGCCAAAACTTTTAAAACACCTTCAACAACTTGTTTTTGATAAACTTTATCAATACTATCGTGACTTCCGCATTCAATTGTAAAATTGTTTACACCTCTTTTGGTTAATTGATAGTTTAATGTTGTTTTATATTCTTCACTGTTGTAGCATAGACGGTTATATTCAATATTTGTTTCTTTAATAAAAGGTAAATCTTCTTCAGAAAAAGAAATTGTATGAGGAAAACTTGTATGTGCTGTATGCAAATCAACAGCAAAATCAATTTTTTCATCATCGCATTCTTTTAAAATAGCTTTTGCTATTTGAACGCTTGTGTTCCCTTGACTGTTACTACCAAAAGTCCTATTAAAATCTTCACCTGTTTTATTATTAAACTTTCCAACAGTGTATGTATACGCTTTTTGATTCCAACCAAATGGGTTTGCAAATGGAACAAAGAAAACTTTACCTGAAGTAATATTGTTTTTTACATAATCATAAATTTCTCTAATCATATGCAAAGTAATTTCACCACCATGAATACCACCTTGAATATAAATGGTTTTGCCAGGCTTTTCACTATCAATTGTATATTTTGTAATGTAAATTGGATGACCTACAACATCTGTTCCTATAATAATATCTTTTGAAAACTCTTTCATAATATGTCCTTTTAAAAAAATTAAAGTTTTTTACTTTTTTTTCTTAACTTATAATGAATTTATAATATTAAAATTTAATAAATAAGTTAAGCGATTTTAGCAAAAAACTTTAATTTAAAATAATATTTTAGTTAGCAGATTGTCCTGCATCTTGTGTTGAAGTTGTTGCAGTTGCCTCACCTTCAAGTTTCATACGTTGAGCCAAGATTAAATTTGCTAATTGTTGAGCTTGATCAACTCTTGCTTGATCTTCACTAACTGTAGCAACAGGTTCTTCAACTTGTTCAGTTACTGGTTCTACTTCTTCAACAGCTTTTTGTTCTGCTGGTTCTAATATTGCAGCATACAATGCTTCAATTGGTTCTTCCCATGTTTTAGATAAAATTGATTTTCCTTCAGCATTTATACCAAAAGGCATTGAACCTGGCATTGAAACACCATTAATACGTAATAATTGATTTTCTTTTGGGAAGAAGTCTCCCTCGTTCATACTAACAGCACTTAAGTTAACAATTGTATGTCCCTCTGCTAAATCAACAACAGGTAATTCGTCATGAGTTTGAGCTGTAACATCTTTATCCAACTTCCATTGCCAATCGCCAAATGAATCTTGAATAAGTTCAAAGTTTCCTGCTCTAACATCTTGTTTTGCAACAGCACTATATTTGCTGATGAATTTGATGTAGAATGGGCTTGGAATTGTAAGAGCTGTATCATAAATTTCACGAGAACGAGCACCAACTTCACTTAAATAAGAATGCATTTCTGGGTTTTTTAAATCACCAAAGTTTAATAAGAAAGCTGTTCTATGTAATGCTGGTAAACCATGAGCTTCATTGTTTAAGCCAGCACTTTCTGTTGGGCCTTGTTGTCTATCATTAATTTCGTTTACAAAAACTTCACCATCTTTTGTTATGATTAAGTCTGCGCCACAAAGACCAACTTTGCCACACATTGCCATCAATGTTCCTAATTTATCACCCAAGTTATAGATTGTATCTAATATTTCTGGGCTGTAGTTATAGTTAAGTTGATTACCAACGCCGTTTGTTGAAATTGATGTTAATTGAGGAGCACCAACAACTTTTAATGTTCCAGGTTGAACACCTACAACAACATTATCTTCATTTATGCCCATTTGCCTTGCACGGTGCAATAAACTATAAATGGTTGAGCCACTAAATCTGCTTTCATCTTCAGTTAAGTTGTTTTTAACTGCGCCCAACATGTCTGGTGCTGGAACTAAGTTTCCTGCACAAATAGACAAGTTGCTATTGCAACCTGAAATGAATTTTGCAACTTTCATATAGCTATCTCTTGGTTCTGCACAAACTTCTTTAAATTGTTCATAACTTGTTACAACTCTTGTGCTGTATCCGCCACCCTTTTCTGTGCAACCTTCACCACAATATTGAACAACTATCTTTCCGTCTTGTGAAACATATTTTGTATACAAGTCGTCAACTTCTTGCTCAGTAAGAGGGTTTGCATGTCTAACAACTTCAGAAGGTATAACGTGTTTGCCCAATCCAGCTGCCCTTAAAATGTCACTTAAGTTTGTTTTTTCTTGAAAGTAACTTCTAAAGTTTTGTTCGTTTGTAGCAATAACATTAACACCTGTGTGTTCTGTTAAGTTTTTGCTCCATAAACGATCTCCCATTGGAAGATACAAAAACAAACCAACTTTGTCTGATAACAAGCCTTTTGGCAAACATTCAACAATTTGAGGAACAGCATCTTCTGAACGAGAACTAAATGTATCAAAAGATGGTGTGTATTGTGGTATGTTTTTAAAGAATTGTTGACCGTCTTTACCACCAGCAATATAAGCTGTTGCACCATTATCAACTGCTTCACTTAAAATACCACCTCTTTGTGGGACAATATCTGTCATAACCAAATCAATGCCGTTATAAGCATAAGCTTTTGAAAGTTTAGTAAATAATTCTTTTCCTGTTTGAGTTAACTGACTTAATGTCTTCTTTTCCATTTTATTTTTATCTCCCTTATTAAAAACACTGTTTACTTATTTTAAATAGCCATAAAAATGTATTTGTTTTATTTTAAAATTTTGTAAATAAAAAAATCATCTGCACATTTACTATATGCAGATGATTTAAACATTTTTTTTGCGCACAAAAAATCTACATACAGTCTATATATGCCTCTCGTTCACCATAATAATAATGTATAGTAGTTCTTTGTTAAAATTTATATTCACAGTTTGTGTCTCCAATACCTAGAGCATACCACCATATGCCCAACCTGTCAACCCCCTTTTTTTCACAAATTTAAAAAATTTTTAAAAAACAGAATAAAAACTTCATCTTATAAGAAATTTAAATTTGACAAATTACTATAATATAAAAGCTACTAGAGGCTTATCTAGTAGCTTTATTTTTTATTTTTCTTCTTTTATAACATGGGTTATTGTTCCATCAACAGCAATTTTTGATGATAAAGTAGCATACCCACCAGTATTATAAATCCTCGGCACCCTACGGGCAACAAGAACATTTATCAAATTATTAATTCCAAATCCACTGACATCACCATAATAAGTTAAAATTACATGATCAGTTTCTGTTAAATTTATATCAGTTAAAAAGTCTGTTCCCCTATTCCATGATGTTCTAATAGCATCTGTATTATCATCGGCTATACAATACCCGGTAATTAGTATATCAACATCATAATTGTAATCACCAAGAGAATAATCATCAATATTTTTAATTGTTGCATCACCGGTAAGCAAGGTAACCTTATCTTGATAGTCAATTGCAACAAAAATGCTTGCATCAGCATCAATTGAACAATCAGCAGGGGCAACAGGTGCTATTAAATTTATAGTATAAGAATATTCTTGTTGGTTATAAGTAAAAGTGTTAGTTATTTTTACTTGGTTATTTTTGTTAACCGTTACAACATCACAAGTAGATAATGAGTTTGCATACTCTACACCATCTTTGTATGTTTGAGGAATATCATCAGCATAAGCAACATTTGTTGTATCTGGTATAAATACCTTTTTTACATCAAGTTGTTGAAGCGCTCTTTTAAAGTTACCCGTTCTAAAACCATAAGTATTGGTAATTACTAAATAGTCAATATCTAGATATATCTCATAATAATCATGAAGATAGTAAGTGACTGATGAAAGTTCATGAAGCCTGTATGCTGTATCAATAAGCATATTTTTGCCGTCAGGTAATTTTACTACTATAGCAACACCACCGTCGTCAGTTTGCAAAGTAAGAATTTCTAAAGTTCCAGCCCTAAATTTAACAATATCTGCATCTGCTGTATAACCACAAGCACTACAAAATCTGCTATCTATTCTGTGGGCAGTTTTTGTGGTTATTCCATCACAACCAGTGCATTCTTGCCAATGATAGTTTTCATCAATTTTATATTCATTATAAACATAAGAACAAATATGACTTTCGTCATAACCACAAGTGGTGCATATGCTGCCAGTGTGACTTGTTTTTAAAGCCTTATCACAAACAACGCAATATTGCCAGTGTCCATCAGGGTCTTTATAATAAGTTGAATTATATTGGTGGTCGTGAAGAGTATTGTATTCACAAACAGTGCAATAATACCCGTCTAAGTCGTGAGAATTTTTATCTTTTATTTCATCACAGCCATCACAAGCAAGCCAATGATTGTGATAATTGCTTGACCATTGTGTTTGCCAATTATGTGTATGTGGTGGCTGAGCTTCTGGACCACATGCCGTTAATAAAAACGCACAAGGCATAATAAAACAAATTGCAAGAAAAAATAATAATTTGTTTTTCATGTGTTTATCTCCTATACGATTTATAGTATAGCATATAAGTTATATAAGTGTGCAAACATATATAGTCTGTTTTTTATTTTTTATTAAAATTATTTTTATTTAAAAGCTTAAATTAAAAAGTGTTATTTAACTTTGTTTAATATTTTACTTTTTATATTTAATTTATTTATGTTTATTTTTTGTCTTTTACTATTTGTTTAATTATTAACCTATTTATTTTTTAATTTGCTTATTTTTAAATTATTTATTATTTAATTGCTTAATTAATTATTTGTTTTAATTTTTTTATAAAAA
>JAZUAI010000026.1:0-8391 GCA_045637945.1 Clostridia bacterium | reverse complement strand
ATTATAACATATTAAAAATAAAAAGAAATTTGTTTTTCAAAAAATTATAACAAGTTTGACAAATATAAAATAATAATGGTATTTTTATAAAAAAGAAAAATTTTTTATCTTAAAGAAGAGGGTAAAAATGGAAGTTACAGTTATTGGGTGTAGCACCACATGGACAGATAAACCAGTTAGTTCTTATTTGTTAAATAAAAATATTTTAATAGATAGTGGTGAGGGTACTATAAAATATTATAAAAAATGTGGTGTTGACTTAAAAAACATAAACCATATTTTTATCACTCACTTACACACGGATCATTTTATGGGTTTATCTGCGCATATAAGCCAAGTGCTTGTTTATGAGGATGAAACTAAAAAGTACAGGCTAAATATTTATGGCCCAAAAGGTTTATTAAAAGCGCTAAAAACTTTGCAAACTATGTTTGCTTGTCCAACTATTGATAAAAAGTTAGAAGATTATATCAGAGTAGTAGAAATTGATAAAGACAAAACTTTTGAGATAGACTCTTTAAATGTAAAAACATTTAAACTTGATCACGGTGGTATGGTAGATATTGCTTATGTTTTTGATGATGGTAAAGCTTCAGTTGGTTTTTCAGGAGATTGTACTTACACTCAAAATGTTGAAAACTTTGTAAAAAATAGTAACGCTTCTTTTATTGATTGTTGTAGTGAAAAAACAACACAAAGTCATATGGGGGCAGATAAATTTGTTTATTTACAAAACAAGTTTAAAGATAAAAAACTAATTGCAGTTCATTGTACAGATGAGTTTTTGAAAAAAGCAAAAAAACTTAAAATAAAAACAACATATTCAGGAAAAAAATATAAATTTTAATTAATCAAAAAAACAAAAAATAGAATTGCTAAAATCATTTAAATTACTTGCAAGTAGCAATTTTTGTAGGGGAGAAAATCGTGTCATTTGAAAATGCTTATAATTATTTAAAAATTTTAAAGTTAGAAGATAAAGTAAAAGTTTTTGAAAGTTCATCAGCAACGGTAAAAGAGGCTAGTGATGTTTTGGGTTGTAGTGAAGATGAAATTGCAAAAACATTATCTTTTTTGGTTGGAGATCAACCAATTTTAATTTTAGTCGCGGGTGCTCAAAAAATAGATAATGCAAAATATAAAAAAGAGTTTGGTGTAAAAGCGCAAATGATTTCAAGGGAAAATGTTGAAAATATTATTGGCCACGCTGTTGGTGGAGTTTGTCCTTTTGGAATAAAAGAAAATATTAAAGTTTATTTAGATATATCTCTTAAAAATTACGAAATTGTATATCCTGCTTGTGGAAGTGGAAATAGTGCAGTAAAACTTACAATACCAGAACTTGAAAAATCATCAAACTATTTAAAATATGTTGATGTTTGCAAAAACATAGAACAATAAAAAAAAGATTGCTAAAAATAAGCAATCTTTTTTATTTTTAATAATTATTTCTTTTTTTCTTTTCTACGCTTGTCATTAATAATGTTAAGGGCTTCTTCATCAATAAGAGTAATTTTTTCTTCTTTTGCAATATTAACCATTTGGGTAAGTGCAGCCTTTAAAAATACTCTTGGAATTTTTGTTAATTTTGCGCAAGCTTCTTCTGTAAATTTTACATCAGGATCTATTCTTTCTGCAGCATACATAACTGATTTAACGTCTCCGTTATCTTTAACCGGAATTTTTTCTGGTATTGGTCTTGAAGTAAATTTTGTGTACCAGAAATTTGTGCTGTCCCTATAACCATAGTCAACTGGAACTTTAGGGAAGTTGTTTCTTTTAACACCGTTTACAATGGCGTTGTGATATTTTTCTTCCATTAAAATTTTGTCAATTTTTAAAATAAAGTGAGCACCAAATTTGCTGGTGATACCATTAAAGTTTCTATAAGGTGGTTCATATCCCTCAAGTTGGCCAGGTTTGTCTTTTTTTGCATCTTCTAAACTATCGTCCCAAGTGCACTCAAAAACTTGAAAGCTTTCTTCAACAATTTGAGGTCTGTCTTTGCCAAGTTGACTATCAACTAATGTAAAAAGACAATCTTTCATTTTTTGTTCAGTTGTTTCACCAGGAAAACCAAGTCTAACAGCCTCTTTGAAAAATTTGCGGCTGTCAGGAATAAAGTTGATAGTTGCCTTTTTTGTTCTTAAAATATTTTGTGCTGTGTTAGAGCTATTTCTGCATTCTAAAATCATAGAGTAATAATCTTTTCCGGCAATATAGTAAGGGAAGCATAGTGAATATGCTCCTAGGTTTGTTTGTCCATTTTCACTAACAGTACTTATTAAAACTGTTGGCATAGGAAAGAAAGCTGATGTTTGATAAAAGTTGTCAACAATTCTCAATTCTTTTAATTTACTCATAATTAACCTCTTTTTTTATTATTAAATATATTTTATATTTTAAAAAATAAAAGATCAAACAAAAAGGCAATAAAAAACAAACCTATATAAAATCAACAAATATTTGACTATTTATCTACTTTTATAATATAAAAAATTTATAAGGAGATAATCTTATGAGATATGCGTTAATTACAGGTGGTGCAAGTGGTATGGGCAGATCAACTGCCATAAAACTATCAAATAATGGTTATTATGTTTTTTCTTGCGATATTAAAAAAGCAGATGAAGAACTTGAAAATATACAACAAATTATTGCCGATGTAACAGATATTAAAAGTTTGCAAAAAGCCTTTGAAGAAGTTTGTAAAATAACAGATAAATTAGATGCTGTTATAAACTTTGCAGGCATTATTATGATGAATTCTTTAATAGAAATCAGCGAAGAAGATTTTATTAAAATATTTAATATAAATGTTTTTGGTGCATATAGAGTAAATAAAACATTTTTTCCTTTGGTTAAAAATGGTGGTGGTAAAATTGTTATTACAACAAGTGAACTAGCGCCAAACAAAATCTTACCTTTTAACGCCATTTACAGCATATCTAAAAAATCATTAGATGCTTATGCTCAAGGGTTAACTATGGAACTCGGCCTTTTAGGGATTCCTGTTATAACTTTGCGTCCTGGGGCAGTTGAAACTCCAATAATATTAAATTCTACAAAAGAAATGGAAGATTTAAACAATAATACTCAACTATACAAAAACACTATTACAAAATTTAAACATATAGTTGATAAAGAACAAGGTGGCGCAATTAGTCCAAACAAAATAGCAGACTTGGTCTATAAAGTTTTGCAAAAGAAAAAACCAAAACATATATATTCAAAAAATGTTAGTATAAAATTAAAACTATTAAACCTTGTTCCTGCAAAAGCCCAAATTAAACTTTTTAAAATGATATTAAAATAAATATATTTAATACTATAAAACATAATAAAATAAAAAAGAGTAAATCGCATGATTTACTCTTTTTTGGTGCGTCGTAAGGGATTCGAACCCCTGGCCTTTGGTTCCGTAGACCAACGCTCTATCCAGCTGAGCTAACGGCGCTTATATATATGGTTTTTCATTCACAACCAATATATTATAATTTGGATTTTTACGATTGTCAACAGCTTTTGCTTTTTTAAGTTGAAAGTGCACAAAGATACAAAAAAAGGCTATTTTTATGCATTTTAGGTCTTGAATTGTTTATTTATTTGACTAAAATATATACAACAAGAAAAAGTTTTATACAAAAGAGGTAAACAAATGAGTATTGAACAATTTTTCGATAACAAAAGAACACTAAATACAGCAGTTATTATGGCTGGAGGACAAGGAACAAGACTTCAAGCTATTACTGGTCCGTTGCCAAAACCAATGGTTAATATTAGGGGAACTGCTGCTCAAAATAACGGCAAAGCAAAAGACACTATTTTGGAACATCAAATTAAGTTGCTTGCAGAAAACGGAATTACAAATTTTGTTTTGGTTGTAGGAAACAAAAGAGAATATATACAAAATGCTTTTACACCAGAAGCTATGAAGGAAGCTGTTCCTGGAGTAGATATTGATATTAAATTCTTTGTTGAACAAAGTCCTCTTGGAACAGG
Source organism: Clostridia bacterium (assembly GCA_045637945.1). Classification (GTDB taxonomy): domain Bacteria; phylum Bacillota; class Clostridia; order Christensenellales; family UBA1242; genus UBA7862. The sequence continues at coordinate 4,389 of JAZUAI010000026.1, read as the reverse complement.
TGGAGCTTTCTGTTCAAAAGAATTACAAAATTTAATAGGAAATAGAGATTTCTTATTTACATATGCAGATGTATTGTTTGATGTAAACGTTCAAGATATGTTTGCTTTTCACAAACAACAAAGGGCTGATGCAACAGTTTTAATTTCACCTTGCAAAGACCCAGACGATCGTCCACTTTGCAAATTTGCAAAAGATGGTGCTGAAATTGTTGGATTGATACCAAAACAAGGCAAACACGATGGACCAAGAGGAGGCACTTTCCCAAACACACCAAAAAATGGCCTTATTATTTTAAATAATTCTTTCTTTGAAGTATTGCCAGATGAACCAACATATTTAGATATGGAAGAAAGTATTTTAACAAAACTTATTTTTGACAGTAAATACGATGTTTGTGGTTGGAAAACTCCTTGCTACATTAAAGATATTGGAACTGTCGATAGATTTCATGAAGGTGTTGCAGATTTAAAAGCTGGTCTTCCAGCATTAAGAAATCCAGCAAAAAATCCACAATCTTGTGTTGTTGTAAGAGAAAGTGATTTGTTAACTTTTGCAGGAGAATATAAAGTAGGTCTTAACGAACAACTTGCTTATGCAATTAGATCTTTTAATGATCATGGTATTGTAACTGTTGTTCATAAAGATATGGAAGCTTTAAAAGGTATTGTAAAAGAAGATGAACTTATTGATACATTACTTATAAGACAAGGTGATGGCGCATTTTTAAATGCAAAGGTTGATTCTTCAGAAGAGTTTGAAGATCTTTCTCAAGAGTGGAATATTGAACCAACTCAAACTTTTTATATAAAACAAGTTGAAGAAGGTTTTGCAATTACTACACTTGATGAAACAAAAGCAGAGCAAGTTACACCAAGTGCAATTAGTGCTACAACAGAAATTCTTTCAAGAGTTCAAGCACAAGGTCAAGATGCTATGGTTAGTCCAACACTTGCTGCAGGTCCAATGCTTAATTTAACAATGTAATAAAAACTTAAACCAAAGAGTTGAAAATCTCTTTGGTTTTTTTTTGTAATTTTGTTATTATACTTATATAAAAACATATAAAATTGTTGAGATAAGGAGAAAAACTTATGATTGATATGCACATTCACACAACTCACTCAGATGGTTTGCCAACTGTTAGTGAAATTTTAACTTTGGCAGAAGAAAAAAAACTTGATTATATTGCTTTTACTGACCATGATGCTGTTGGTGCTTATAACGAACTTAAAAGTTTGGATTACAAGAAGTTGTTTTCAGGAAAAATTGTAACGGGTTGTGAATTGAGATTTGTTTACAATCGTATGCAAATGGAAGTTTTAGGCTTTGGTTTTGATTTTGAAAAAATTAAAGATAATTATTGGGTGAACAAAGAGTCTTATCACGCAATTAAAAAGGCAATTTTAGAAAATTGCTTAACAAAAGGTAGAAAAGTTGGTTTTAAATTTGAAGATTTTGAATATGATCCAAATGAAAAATCTGAAAAAATATTTTATAAAGAACTTTTAAAATATGAAGAAAACTTACCAATTTTACAAAAATTTAATGTAAACCACTCAGGTGAATTTTTTAGAAAAATGGTTGCTTCAGATAAAAGCCCAATGTATTTTGATCCAACAAAATACTCACTTAGTTTTGAAGATGCTGTTGATTTAATTCATTCTTGTGGTGGCGTTGCATTGCTTGCTCATCCTTTTGGAGTTTACAATATTGAAAATCCAAAAGAAGTTTTAAATGAACTTTTAGCAAAAAACAAACTTGATGGTTTAGAGTGTTATCATGCAAATATGACACCAGAACAAACAAAGTATTTGTTAGATATCTGTGAAAAAAATAATTTATTATCAAGTGGAGGCAGTGATTACCATAACTATCCAGGTCAAAGTTTTGCAAAAGCAAATTTTGGCAAAGATGATATTCCAACTTCAGCAGTTGAAAAACTAATTAAAAAAATAGATAGTAAAAATATTTTATAAAGTTTTGCACATACGTTTTAAATAATGTGGATAAAATAAAAGTCTTGCCATAGTTAAAGCAAGACTTTTTTATTTTAAACTTTTAGTTGTGACCATAATATAATTGCAACTTGAACAGGAAGACCTATTAAGAATAACAAAAACATTCTGTATTGAACAAATTGCAAATAACAACAAATCAAAAGAGACCAAATTAAAACAGACATAATAAAGGCTGCAAAAATTCGTTTGCCCCATAGTTTGTTAAAATAAAACATAACTATGCATGAAACAGGCACTGCCCAAATAAAAGCAAGCCAATATCTTTCAGCGTTTACAACACTTGAATAAACAAAAATAACGGTTGCTAAAATCCAAACAAAAGAAACAGCTAAAAGAGTAATAATTATTTGATTTTGTTTGTTTAAATTCTTCTTTGTAAATAATTTATCTTTTTCTTCTTTTGGGGCAGGGCTAACCAAGTAATCAAGAGTAACTCCATATACTTGTGCTAGTTTATTTAAAACTTCAATATCTGGCAAAGTTTCGCCATGTTCCCATTTTGAAATTGATTTATCAGAATAATTAAGTTTTTCAGCAAGTTCAAGTTGAGTCATTTTACTTCTTTTTCTTAAATAAGCCAAATTATCGGCAATTGTTTGTTTTAAATTTTCCATAATATTTCTCTCTCAGCAAAGATTTTAACACAAACAAATTTTTAAAACAAACAAAAATTTTAAAGGCTCAAATTTAATTGTAAAAAAAAAGGTTTTATATTATATTTTTTATATGTAAAGGATAGTTTAAGTAAATGCTAAAAATTTGTTTATTAAGTGATTCTCATGGTAGTAGAAATGCTGTAGAAAATCTAGTTTTAGGTGAAGATTTTGATTATGTATTTTTTATGGGCGATGGGTTAAGAGATTTTGATAATATTGATGATGAAAAATTAAAAAAGGTTAGCGGTAATTGTGATTTTTTTAGTCAAGAAGCATCAACAATGTTTGTTAAACTAGAAGGTTATAAAATTATGATAACACATGGCCATAATTATAAAGTAAAATTAACACCAGCACTTCTTATTGAATATGCAAAAAATAATTTTTGTGATGTTGTTTGTTATGGTCATACACACAAACAAAAATATGAAAAAGTTAATGGAATAATTTTTATAAATCCAGGGTCATTTAAAAATAAAGAATATGCAGTGTTAACTTTAGATAAAAATTCATCCCCACAAATTGAATTAAAATCACTAAATTAACAAGATAGCAAAATAAATATATTAAAATCAATAAAAAAAGAGCTCTATAAAAGGGCTCTTTTTTATGTCTTAAAAATATTAGTTTTTATTTTTTTTCAAGTTTTTTTTGTTTGCGTATTTTTACACTGTTTGGGTGTATTTTTGTATATAAAAAAGCTATTCCTAGTATAAGACCTAACATAAATAATAACCAATAAAAAGTTCCCATTACAAAAGGTCTTTGACCAGAAAAACCAAAAAATCCTTCAGGTGATTTAATGTTTAAAAAGAAATATGGGTATGCTAAGCCTCTGCCAAAATCAACATTAAACAAACTTAAAATCATTGAAAAAGACATATAAATAAGTGGTGGAAGTGTGGAAAAAAACAAATGTCTTTTATTAAAAATATAAGCAAAATCATCAACAAAAAAGTCAATAATTGCCAAAAGCGGTGTAAAGACATGAGTTAGTAAACTTGAAAAAGACCAAGCGTTAATTTCTCCTGCTGCAAAAGGTGCTAAAAGTGTGCAAAACACTAAACCTGTTATTGTTATTGAAATTGTAAAAACAAATTTTAATGTATACATATAGTTTTTAACAACATCTTTTTTTGTAATGTGTTTTACTGTAAGCATAATTGCTAGAATTAAGCAGGTTATACCTATCCAGATATTTGATTGCCCCGTAAAATAATAAAGCCTTTTATACCAAAAAGAATAATTATCTCTTTGAGCAAAAATCAAACTTAATATAACACCCAATAGAGATGTTAGTGCTATTAAATATTTTAATACAATTGAAAATATTTTTCTCATAATTTAACCACTTAAATAAATTGATTTTTAATATCTTACATATTTTAACAACTATATTTTTATAAGTCAATTTTGGATATTAAAAAATCAAAAAATTGTTAAATTAGTTACAAGTCAAAAATGCTTGAGAGATAATTATTTAGTTTATCAAAATCCATATTTTTAATATAAAAATTTTCAACAAGTTTATGATACTGTTTTGCTGTTTCAATTTGCTTGCCAGCTTTCTTAATTAAAATGTTTATAATGTTTTTGTTTTTTAAAGTTTGGGTTGAAGATTTGTCAAAAGCTAAAATTAAAACATTTAACTTTTCAATAAATATACCTTCAATTAATTCAGGGTTTAATACGGATAAAAAAGAAATAAATTTAT
>JAZUAI010000025.1:0-25166 GCA_045637945.1 Clostridia bacterium | reverse complement strand
ATAAGACTGAAAGGAGGTTAACACCTCCTCTACATATAACAAATGATAAATAAAATAGAGATTAAAAATAAAAAACAATGGAGGTTATATATTATGTCAAATGTAAACGAACATAATAAAAAAGTATTACAAAAGGAATATGAAGATTATTTAAAGGAAGTAAAACTTGCACCTGTTGGTTACAACCAATTTGGCGGCGAACAAGATAAAACTACCTATGAGTTTGCTAGAACAGAAGCAGGACAATACATTGAAAGGAAAACCGAAAAATCTTCAACCGGCAAAACTTCAATGGATGTATACAAAGGCGTTGTAAGTTACCAAACTGAAAATGGTGAACAACAAGAATATTTTGTTTCAGACTTCAGGGTTGCATCTAATTCTCCACTACCAGTATATAGTGGATTTGCCCTTGATTTAAAAACAGGCGAAGCAGAATCTTTTTTAACAAGCGATAAACCAGAATTGGTAGACCATGTTGAAACTTTCTTTGAAGCAACAAAACAACAAGCAATTGTTGATGCTCAATCTGCCGCTGCAACCATTACAGAACAACAATAATACATAATAAACAGAAATAAAAAAAGACTAGGTATTTAATTTTTCCTAGTCTTTTTTATTGTTAGTCTTCAGCCAAATCGGCTTCAAATTTTGTTTTATGAATAGTCCCTGCAGGATGTTTCGGCGGAGCATAAATTGAATATACCTTCAATGGTATATTCTGTTGATTTATAATATTATGCCAAGCCCCAGCAGGAACTAAAATTGCACACCCTGAATTTGCTTTTCCAACAAACTTAATATCTTGCCTTTCCTCTCCCATAAAAACGCTTGCAACACCATATTCAATTTTAATAAATTGGTCAACATCATCATGTTTCTCCAAACCAATCTCTCCCCATGCAGGAATAGACATCACTGTAACTTGTAAATAATCTCCAGTCCAAATTTCCTTTCTAAAAAAACTATTCATATTTGTTTCTCTATGTATGTTAATAACACTTAGTTTATTATTTAATTTTTCTTTACAATCCATAGAAATATAACCCCCATTACATTTATATACATACTATGAAAAATTTCTTATTTTTTGTGCACAATGTGTAAATAAAAAAAATATAGAGATATATATTTAAATAAAAAAACAATAATGATATAATTACAACATTGAAAATTTTTATAGGAGAAAAAAATGAAAAAGTTGTTGAAAAAAATATTATTATGTTTACTACTTGTTCCAACCATTTTCTTTATGTTTGCTTGCAATGTTGAACCACCTGTAAACCCAGGGGATGGTAATACTGGCAATGGAACCTCTCAAGAAGGCGGAAGTCAAAACGGAGGATCTCAAGGTGGAAGCAGCCAAGGCGGCGGTTCTCAAGGTGGTGGTTCTCAAGGCGGAGATCAAGGCGGAGATCAAGGCGGATCTGTAGATCCTGTAGTTGCTGCAAAAAACTCAGCTTATGCAATCATCAACAATATTGCAAAAAATGATATATATGCTGGCTTTGAATCTCTTGAATTATATGCTGCATACAAATATGCAGAAGGAAGTTACTTTGACCTTTCACAAATTAATTTAACAGAAGAAGAATGGGATGCATGTGTTGAACAATCTTCTAATTGGGAATTAAACCCAAAAATGCCTGAAGGAGATTTTTACGTTAACTTACCTTACCCAAGTTATTACGGAATAAAAACCAATGGCGAAGGCTATTTGTATCAAAAAGACAAAAATATTACTGATCTAGATGCAAAATTTGTAGGTGCTGTTGTATCTTATCAAGATAAATTAATTTATGACGACAACCAATCTTTTGCTTATGTTGATAACAACTATGCTCCTAACACATTTAAATATGATTTTAGCAATAACGAATATAAAATTTTAGATGTTTTTGCAAAAATAGGCACAACAAGCACTTACAACGAACTTTCTACAGCCCTTGTTAGCATTGTTGATGGATTAAACACTTATTATAATAATGAATACCTTAATTTTGATGAAGTTGATATTCAAGTAAAAACAGATATTAATATTTTAGAAAATTCAGAATATGAATTAGTAATCAACGCAGTATATGATACAAAAATTAGCAATGAACCTGGAATAGCTGGTGCTGGTGAAAAAGTATTAGTATATCTTGATTATGTAATTAAATTTAATAATAATTCTATTTTATCAATTAATATTGAAGATGGTTACTTATCTGATGGCAACTCATGGACTTCTACTAATTTAAGAGATTGGGTTAATGTCAACGGAACAGGCAAAACAAAACAAGAAGCATTCCCTTCTGGTTGCAAAATTACTTTAAAACATAATTATTTGAAAAAATATGAATTTAGCTTTAATGCTTTTGACGAAACAAAAATGCCTGATAATGCTGATGAATATGCAAGCAGCACAATCCAAAATAAATCTTATGATTTTTACATAATTTATCAAGATGCAGAAGGAACTCAAACAAGCTCTGGATTGGTAAAAATTAGTTTTGGAGAAACAATAGTTTCTCATATTACTTCACAAGAAGGAACATATGATTTATATTGGTGGAATATGGACGATTCAAAAGAACTTATTCCTCTAGATACAGTTATTACATCTTATGCTCCACCTTCTAATTCAATTATTGTTAAAGCAAAAACAACAGACTAAATAAATAGATAAATAAACAAAAAAGACTAAACAATAAAAGTTTAGTCTTTTTTTATATCTTTATATTTTTAATCTTTAATTTTTCTTAAACAAAAAATATTATTTATTTACTTTTACTTCAACAGCGTTTGTTGCATCTACTTGATTTACAAACTCTTCAAAATCCATTGTTTGCATAAAATCAGTTAAACATTTTACATTTCCTGTTGCTGTTTCAAATTGTTCTTCAATCAATATCATTTTTTGTGTTGTTTCGTCAAAATCAAAAGCATTTATTTGATCTTCAATATTATTCCAAGGTTTAATTCTCCAAGTAATAACTTCACATTTATCAAAAACTCTGTTTTCGTTAGTGCTTTTTTCCAAATAATAATAGTGATAAAGATTTATATTTTTGCTATCATCAAAACCAACTTGTCTTCTTTCAACACTAACCCAATCATATTCTTCATCTAACTTAATAATACATAATGTAGAATATTTTTCGTTTTCAATATTAATATAAACAGTATTATCTTTAAATGTTACTTTAAAATACTTATTGCCAGCTTCTTCTACAAATTTATAAGTTGTATTTAATCTAAAATCTTCTTCGCTTAAATTACTAATATATTGGTCAAAGTTTGTTAAAACTCCAACAGCACCACCATATAAAATTTTTGGTGAAATAAGTGTATAACCAAAAGTATCATCATAAAAGGCAAAGTTTTCGTATTGTGAATAATCAATTCCAAATTTTGATTTTTCTGTTCCCAATACTTGCTCTGCTGCTGCTTGTGCCCCTTCTTCAGCATAAACATAATTATCAGCATAAAAAACTTCTTTAAGAGAACTTAGTTCTGATATGTATTCCTTACAAGCATTTAATGTTTTTTTGCTAGCCAAATCACTTGTGCAACCAGCAACAAATACACAGGCAAATACCAGGGCTAAACAAACTATTTTTGTTAAAAATTTTTTCATTTTTCCCCCTCTCTTTTTTATTAACAAAGTAATTATATATTTTATTGTTTATCTTTGTCAAAAAATAAGCTTAACTTTTACAAAATTTATAAAACCTGCCCATAAAAAAACTAAGCTGAACATCTTTTATCAAGGTGTTCAACTTAGTTTTGTCTTGGTGGAGGTGATGGGAATTGAACCCATGTCCAAAATAGCAACAACAAATCTTTCTATCGAGAACAGGTGCTTTAAAGTTTAATTTTTAAAGTAAAAGCGCCAATACTTTAAAAACGAGTTTGTAAGGTAAAATTATTTAGCCAAACACTAAATAAAGTTTTCTCATATAACTGACGCTTAATAAGAAGCTATGAGAACAACTATCTTATTAAACGGCTAACTAAGCAGCAACTGCTAAATTAACGTTATTATTATTGTTTGCATTTAAGCTTTTTTCTGTTTTTAATGTAGCAGAAACTACACCTCGCTTAATTTGCCCTTCAACTACCCTGTCGAAACCGGTGCACCCCCAAGTGCTTTTTTAATAAAAAAGATTTTTTAAATGTTAAGCATTCTTGCAGTTTCTCTTTTAATATCTTGCTCTTTTTTATCTTCTTTTTTATTAAACAATTTTTTGCCTTTGCACAAACCAATTTCAACTTTTAAATATTCATCTTTTAAATAAGCTTTTATTGGAACCAAAGTTAAACCCTTTTGTTCCACTTTTTGTTTAAGCTTTAAAATTTCTGATTTATTTAAAAGTAAAAATCTGTCTCTGTCTGGCTTTGGAGAAAAGTTGTTTGCTGTTTGATAAGGTTTTATAAAGCTGTTTTTTAATATCACTTGATTGTTTTTTAATAAAATAAAACTTTCGGTTATAGTCATACCATTTTGTCTTATAGATTTTATTTCACTACCCTTTAAAACAATACCTGCTTCATAGGTTTCTAAAATAAAATAATTAAAACTGGCAAATTTATTATTAGCAACAACTTTCATATTTTTCTTAAACCCTTTTTCTCCGTAAAATATTATAGCACACAATAAAAAAAATGCAAAGGTTATGTATTCTTACCCTTGCATTTTTGTTTGTTTATTTGTTTATTTAGTCAAATTATTTTTTATCTACTTAGTTTTTTAACAATGTTAAAGTTAATTTTTCTTTCACTTAAATTGCAATCAGCAACCTCAACTTCAACTTTTTCACCAATTCTATAAATGTTTTTCTTACCAACCAAAGTTAAAGTGCGTTCATCAAAATCATAAAAATCATCAGTTAAACTTGAAACAGAAACAAAACCTTCGCAAGTATTTTCAAGTTCAACAAAGAAGCCCCTACCTGTAACACCACTAATAATACCTTCAAATTTTTGACCAATAAATTGGCTCATATACTCACATTTTTTATAATCAGTAACTGCTCTTTCAACATCTTCAGCGTTCTTTTCCATTTCGCTTGATTTTGCAGCAGCTTTTGTTATAAAACCAATCATTTTGCTTGAAGTAATAAAAGTGATATTGTTGTGTAAATATTCTTTTATAACTCTGTGAATACACAAATCTGGGTACCTTCTAATAGGTGAAGTAAAGTGGCAATAATATGTTAAGGCAAGACCAAAGTGACCTAAACATTTTTCAAGATATTTAGCCTTTTTAAGTGATCTTAACATAATCATATTAACAACATTTTTAACAGGCAAATCTTCAACAGATTTCAAAATCTTTTGCAAATCCATTGGCATAATATCTTTTTTGTCTAAGTTAAACTTAACACCAAGAGATGAAATAAAGTTAAAAAATGAACTCATTTTTTCAGCATCTGGTTTTTCGTGAACACGATAAACAAAAGGTATTTTTGCATCTTCAAATTTCTTTGCAATAACTTCGTTTGCAACAACCATAAAGGTTTCAATAATCTTTGTTGATTTTGTTGTTGACCTTTTTTGAATTTCAATTGGTTTGTTGTTTTGATCAACAATAACTTTGCTTTCTGGCAAATCAAAGTTAAGTGAGCCTAAATCCATTCTGCGTTTATCTAAAATGTTTGATAATTCATACATTTCAAGCAATACAGGTGTAATTTCTTTTAAACGCTTTTGAGTTTCTTTGTTGCCTTCAATAACTTCTAAAACTTCATCATAATTTAAACGATATTTACTGTTAATAACACTTTCAAAAACTTCACTGTTAACAACATTACCCTTTTTATCAATTGTCATAATTACACTAAGTGCAAGTCTGTCAACTTGAGGGTTAAGTGAGCAAATGCCATTTGACAATTCTTTTGGAAGCATAGGAATAACTTGATTTAAAAAGTAAATACTTGTGCCCCTTTCAAAAGCAGATTCATCAAGTGGAGATTCATACCTTACATATTCGCCAACGTCAGCAATGTGAACACCTAAAACATAGTTGCCTTTTTCATCTGTTTTAAGCGAAACAGCATCGTCTAAGTCTTTTGCATCTGCACCATCAATTGTAAATAATAGTTCATCAGTTAAATCACGTCTGTTTTTGTAATTTGACTTGTCAATTTCTTGTTCAATAGATTTTGCAGCCTTCATTACACTATCAGAAAACTTATCAATAACCTTATATTGTTTTAAAATACATTTAATATCGTTACCCACTGCATTAGGATCGCCAATAACTTCAACAACCTTACCAACAGGGTTACCACTTTTAAATGAAACAAGCTCAACTACAACCTTGTCGCCATCTTTTGCACCATTTATATTTGCAACATCAATAAAAATATCTCTGTCAAAATTCTTTTTATCAGGTTTTACATAACCATAACTTTTAATGCGTTCAAAAGTTCCAACAATAACATCAGTTGACCTGCTAAGCACTTTTAAAACCTTGCCTTCACGCTTTTTGTTGCCCACTTCTCCAGAAAGAATTTTTACAAGAACAATGTCTCCATCAAAAGCATTTAACAAGTTTTTGCGTTGAACAAAAATGTCGCCTTCTTCATTTAACACAAAACTATAGTTATAACTTGAATAACTAACTTTGCCTTTAACCAACCCCAAACTTGCACTTGAAGCATATTTGTGTTTTGTAAACTCAAAAATATCGCCATCATTTTCAAGCTCTTTTAAAGCAGTCATAACATCAGCACTGCTTTTTTTAACCATACCTGCTAAGATGTCAGCTAACTTTGCTAAACCTTTGTGTTGAATAAACTTTTTATCTAAAATATCTAATAATTGTTGTTTTAAATTTTCCATGTAAATATTTTATATCAAAACTCCTTTTTATGTCAAACAAGCAATAAAAAAATCACTAAGTAAACCTTAGTGATTTTTGTTTTTAAATTAACTCCATAAACTGTTTGGATAAATTTCTGTTAACACAAAGAAAACAACAACAGCAACAGCAATAAAAATTGATAAAATAACAGTTGCTTTTTTAAGTCTGCCTTCTCTATTCATACCTTTGTTTTGAGAATAGTATGTGTCTTTAATACCTGTAATAGAGTTTGTTGTTTGGTCGCCATCAGAACTTTGGCAAAGAACAACAACAATCAAAGCAATAGCTGCAACAACAATTAAACAAAGTATAATAAATTTAATAACAGGAAAAGAATTTACAACCCAGTTAGGTAAAGTTGCATCTGCCAACAAATTAAACATAATAACTCCTTTTTTTATTTCCTAAAGATTTTAGCATAACAGCAATAAAAAATCAAACAATTGATAAAAGCAAATTAAATAAATTATTTTATTATAAAAAAACCATTTATTTGCTAAAAGTTTTATTGTTTATTGTAAAAGAAAAGCCACAACAAAACACAAAACCACGCAGGTTAAGTATCTCAAACTTTTATAAACCTTTTCGCCATTATCTTTTAATAACTTAATAAAGAAAAAAGCACCCAATAAAACGCATATTGAAACAATTGTGGACCTTAAGTCATAAAAATAACTGGCCCTTATTGATGCCCATACATTATAAAAGAAATCCATTTTATCTTCCTTTTTTTAAAACATCAATATTATAATACACCTAAAAAAGATTTTCAATACCCATTTTTTAATGAGATGCTTTTGGTTTTTTTCTAATTATTTTTTAGCTTTGCAAGTTTTTGCTTTGCATGCTTTTGGTTTAAAAGCTTCAACAATCTTTAAGAATTTTTCAGGAACAAGTGATGCACCACCAACTAAAGCGCCATCAACACCTTCAAGTTTTGAAATTTCTTTGCAGTTAACTTCATTAACGCTTCCGCCATAAGTAACAACAACTTCACTAGCAATTTGTTCATCATACATTGAAGCCAAAACTTTTCTTACAACTTTTAAAGTTTCAACAATTTCAACATCCATTGGTGTTACACCTGTGCCAATAGCCCAAACAGGTTCGTAAGCAATAATAATGTTTTTAAGTTCGTTTGCATAAAGTGTTTTTAAACCTTCTGTAATTTGTCTTTGCAAAACTTGTTCTGTAAGTTGATTTTTTCTTTCATACAAAGTTTCACCAATACAAAATACACAAGCCAAACCACTTTTTAAAGCTCTTAAAATTTTCTTGTTAACAACTTCATCAGTTTCATTATAAATGCTTCTTCTTTCACTGTGTCCAACCAAAACAGCATCAACACCAAGGTTAACAAGCATATCTGCGCTTACTTCACCTGTGTATGCACCTTTTTCGTTTTCGTTCATATTTTCAGCAGCAATCATAATTTTTGATTTTTTTGTTTTTTCTTTTGCAGTTTTAAGTGATGTAAAAGGCACTGCCAAAACAACTTTTGTTTCCAGGCCTTCAACAGCAGGAACAAGAACTTTTAAATATTCTTCAACCTCAGCATCAGTTTTGTTCATTTTAAAATTAGCCATTGCGTATCTATCTTTCATGGTTTAATTTATCTCCTTTTTATAAATAAAAAATATTAACGTTTTATAATAAAACTATTTTTCAATCATTGAAGTGCCTGTCATTTCAACTGGTTTTTCAATACCCATCATTTCAAGTAAAGTTGGTGCAATATCAGCAAGTGTGCCTTCTTTTCTTACCTTCAAATCAGTTGTTTTTCCGGTAAATAAAATAAATGGAACAATTGCAGTTGTGTGTGCAGTGTTTGGTGAACCATCTTCATACTGCATAATATCAGCATTACCGTGATCAGCAGTAATAATACCTTGACCACCTTTTGCAACAACAGCATCAACAACTTGTTTAACACACTTATCAACAACTTCAGTTGCCTTTCTTGCAGCATCTAAGTTGCCTGAGTGACCAACCATATCACAGTTTGCAAAGTTGATTGCAATAAAATCATATTTGTTGCTATCAATTGCTTCCAATACTTTAGTTGTAATTTGTTCAGCACTCATTTCAGGCTTGTTTGCATAACTTGCCATTTTTTCAGAGTTAATTAAAACTCTCTCTTCCCCTTCAAAGGTATCTTGCTTACCTGAATTGAAGAAGAAAGTTAAGTGTGCATATTTTTCAGTTTCTGCAATTTTAACTTGTTTTAAACCAGCGTTTGATAAAACTTCTGATAATAAGTTTTGTGAAGATTCTGTTTGATAAGCAATTTTAACTTTTGTAAAGTTTTCATCATACTCTGTCATAGTAACAAAGTTTAAGTTAAGTTTTTTAACAAAACTCAAATCATTGTCCTCAACCATAACATAAGCAAGTTGTCTTTCTCTATCAGCCCTAAAGTTGTAAGAAATAACATAATCGTTTTCTTTAATCTTAACAATAGGTTTGTTACATCTTGTTAAAATAATTGGCTTAATAAACTCATCTGTTTCGCCCTTATCATATGCAGCATCAATAGCTTCGTTCCAATCTTTAAAATATTCACCTTTGCCATCAACCCAAGCATCATAAGCAATTTGGTTTCTGTCCCAGTTTTTATCTCTATCCAAAGCATAAAATCTGCCAATAATAGTTGCAAGTTTGCCAACACCACAAGATTTTACATAATCTTCTACTTGCTTTAAGTATTTTTTAGCACTTTTTGGAGGGGTATCTCTACCATCACCAATAAAGTGAATATAAACATCTTTAAAATCTTTTTGTTTGCAAAGATCAAGCAAAGCAAACAAGTGATTTATGTGAGAGTGAATACCACCATCACTTGGCATACCAATAAGGTGTAAAGCTTTTTTATTTTTCTTTGCCTCATCAATAGCCCAATTTAAAGTTTCGTTTTTAAAAAACTCTTTGTTTTCAATTTCCTTATTAATTCTAACAAGTGGTTGATAAGTTACCCTACCACTACCAATGGTCATATGTCCAACTTCGCTTGTTCCAGCTTGACCAGCAGGAAGACCAACATATTCTTCACTGGCCCTTAGGGTTGCATATGCATTGTTTTTAATAAGTTCGTTAATATTTTTGGTGTTTTCATCAATAATGCCACTTCTAGTTTTGTCTTGTGGCACACCAAAGCCGTCCATAATAATTAAAGTTGTTAGTTTTTTGTTCATAACTTTTTTTATTGCCCTTTTAATTATTTAACTTCTTCAATAATATCAACACCTGGCAATACTTTGCCTTCAAGCATTGATAAACTTGCGCCACCACCTGTTGAAATGTGGCTAACTTCTTTTGCATAACCAGATTTGATAATAGCAGAAGCGCTGTCACCACCACCAATAAATGAGAAAGCTTTTGTTTTGCCAATAGCCTTAGCAACTTTGTTTGTTCCTTTTGCAAAGTTTTTAAATTCAAAAACACCCAAAGGACCGTTCCAAACAATAGTTCCAGCATTCTTTATATATTTTTTGAAAATTTTAACAGTTTTTGGGCCAATGTCCATACCCATAAAATCATCAGGAATTGCAGTTGCTGGGAATTTTTTTGCCTTAGTATCTGCAAACTCTTTTGCACACATTGTGTCAACTGGTAAAACAAATTCAACATTGTTTTTCTTAGCTTTTTCAATAAGCTCTTTAGCAAGTTCAATCTTTTCTTCATCAACAAGTGATGTTCCCACCTTGCCACCAATAGCTTTTTGGAAAGTATAAGCCATGCCACCACCAACTAAAATAGTGTCTGCCTTTCCAATTAAATTTTCAATTACAGGAATTTTATCTTTAATTTTTGCTCCACCCAAAATAGCAACAAATGGTTTTTGTGGTGCTTCCAAAATTTGATTAATAACTTTAATTTCTTTGCTCATTAAAAAGCCAACTGCGTTTGGTAAAAGTTTTGCAACACCATATGTTGAAGCATGTTTACGGTGAGCAGTTCCAAAAGCATCGTTAACATAAATATCTGCAAGAGAAGCAAGTTCTTTACAGAATTTTTCATCATTTGCTTCTTCTCTTTCGTCAAATCTTAAGTTTTCAAGCAAAACAATTTCGCCTTCTTCCATAGCTTTAACTTTTGCTTTTGCATCTTTGCCAACTGTGTCTTCAGCAAATGTAACTTTGTTTTTCAAAATCATACCAAGTTTGTCTGCAACAACTTTTAAAGAATATTTTTTGTCAACGCCTTCAGGTCTACCAAGGTGTGAACAAATAATAAGTTTTGCACCATTTTCACACAAATAGTTGATTGTTGAAAGTGACTCCATAATTCTTGTGTCGTCAGAAATTTCACCTGTTGTTTTGTTAAGTGGAACATTAAGATCAAGTCTTAATAAAACCTTTTTACCTTTAACTTCTAAATCTTTAATACTTTTTTTCATATCTTCCCCCACGCTTTTATTTTTTTTAAAACATAAAGCAATAATAAAAAACAAAGATTTAATTTTAATTAAACCTTTTATTTTTCTTATACCCCTATTTTATCAATTTCTTATTTTTTTGTATATTATATTCGCAAACATTTTCAGCAATTTTTAAGATATTTTTCTTATTTTTGCAAATAACTTTGCCATTAAACCCACTAATAACAAGTTTGTTAAAAAATTTATTGTCTAAAAAAACAAGCCCATCTCCCACATCATCATCTTCTAACCCAATAGTAAAGTCAACTTTTGCAAAATCAATTTTGTTTTTTATTTTTATGTTGTATAAATCAAAATAAAATAAAAACAAAATATTTTTTGAATTTATCTTTGTTAAAAAAAACTTTTCAGTAAAACTTTCACCAAAAATTGAAAGTATTTTTCCACCTTTTAAAAACATACCATTAACATTTTTTTTGTTGTTAAATTTTATGTAAAACAAAAATAAAACACTACTTTTTTTAAAATCTTCACCCTTTAAAAAAGATAAAATTTTAAAATATTCCTTTGATAAAAACATCTTAGACTGCTCACAAAAACCAATAATAATTAACTTGCTTTTGTGCCCTGTTTTACCCTTAAAATCTTTTTTTAATCGCTTTAAACCCAAATACCAATAAAACAAAACCCTCATGTTTCATAGTATTATTTTTATTCTATTTTGGTGTAAAATTTTATTTTTATATAACCTTTCAACTAACAAAAAAACTAAACAATTTTTGTTTAGTCTTTTTGTTTTTTTATATGTTTTTTATTATTTAACATCTTTAAAATTTTAATAAAAATCGCAGCCAACTCTCCAAGTTTTTGTTTCTTTATTATAAGCAAAATAAAAATTGCCGCCGTCAACAATATTCATATCTGCTTTTTCATCAGAAGAAATTTGCATAACAAATTCGTAACCATCATCAAAACACATACCACCTTGAATTGTTGATGGATAACCACCAAATTTATGGCAACTGTTGTTTTCTTCAAAAATATCGTCGTAATAATCAATACCTTCATCTTTTTCAAGTTTTAAAATTATGTCAAATAAAGGTTCATTTGCGTCTTCCAAATCTTCCCATTGAGGAAACTCATTTTCAACTTTTTTAGCAACTAATGGGAAAGGTAAAATCTCTTCAGAAGTATAATCACATTTTTCAAGATTATCTAAACTTGTGTATGTTCTAATTTCAAAAAAGTCTTTATAATCTCCTGCACCTAAATTGTTCCAAAACTCAAAATCCATAAAAACTGTAATAAGCTTTATGCCTTGTAAAGCTTCAGGAATATAGTTTGACTCTTCAACAAACATTGTTGCAATTGGCACCATAGCTTTGTTATTTTGCCCCATTGGCAAAGTTTCGCCAGGGTTTTGCCAAGAAACTTTACCTATCCAACTTTCGCCCAATTCACAAGTTGGTTTTATTCCACCAGTTTTAAAAATAACAGCCTTTTTACGCAAAACCATTTTAATTTCATCAATTATTTGACTCATAAAATTTTCTCCCTCTTTTTATTTATTTTTAAAGTGTGTTTTCAAAAAACTCTTCAAGCATCTTTTCAATAACTTTTAAATCATTTATTAAAACAATTTGCCTTTTAACTTCATTAGCATTTTTAAAGCCACCAAGATATGCTAAAATGTGTTTTTTAAACAATTTAACAATGTATTCATCTTTAAAATCTTGCCTTAATAATTCTAAGTGAGTTTTAATAATTTCCCACTTTGTTTTATTTACTTCTTTATCTTGCAAAATACTAAAAATTTCTGGGCAACCAAAACTTGCACGGCCTATCATAACCCCATCACAGCCACTTGTTAACATATGTTCATAACTGCATCTGTCAGTTACATCGCCGTTGCCAATAACAGGTATTGAAACAGCTTCTTTTACTTTTTTTATGTCGTTTACATCAATTTTTCCACTAAAAAAATCTTCTCTTGTTCGTGGGTGAATAGTTATTGCACTTGCTCCACTTTCTTCACACATTTTTGCAAATTCAATTAACTTATCATCTGTTTTATAAAAGCCTTTTCTAAACTTAACAGTAATTGGTTTGTCGGTTGATTTAACACAAGTTTCAATAATTTTTCTGGCTAAATCAATATCTTTCATAAGTGCACTACCATCACCATTTTTAACAATTTTTGGTGCCGGACAACCCATATTTATATCAATAATATCAAACTTATCTAAAACACCACTTTTTAAAACACTTTCAAAAACTTCTGGTTCGTGGCCAAAAATTTGAACTGCACAAGGTGTTTCTGTTTTATCAATATCCAACAAATCTTTTGTGTTTTTTGAGTTGTAATACAACCCTTTAACACTTACCATTTCTGTATAAGTAAGCCCAACCCCAAAACTTTTGCAAAGTGTTCTAAAAGCTTTATCTGTTATGCCTGCCATAGGGGCTAAAAACAAATTGTTTTTTATTTCAACATTTTTTATTTTCATATCTTAAACATTATACAACAAAATATATTTTTGTTTAATGTTTTTTGTTTGTTTTTATTATATTTTTTATGCTAAACTAAATTTAAATAAAAATTATTAAAAGGATTTTTATAAAATGGCTGATAAAAATTTTTATAATACATATATTGTAAATGAAAACCTAACTTTAATAGAAGTTTACAAGAAAAAATTTGAAGATAAAACCTATATGTTTTTACTACAACAACAACCACCTTTTGCAATTGTTGTGGGATATTTTGACAACAAAGTATTAACAATTGTTGAAGACCAAGATTTAATGACAAAAATTATGGTAGAGTTTTTAAAAGATGAAAACTGCCAAAAAGCTTTGCAACCATTTGTTGATGCTTTAAATGCAAATGAAAACAAAAAAGAAAATTCAAATAAAACTGAAACTAAATCTTCAACAAAAGCAAAAAAAGATGAAGAAATTTTAAACAAACTTAAAAGCATTGTTAATAAAAAGAAAGATTAAAATTTTTAAATTAAAATTAAATAAAAAAATGAAAATAAAAAAAAGAAGTTACATTTTCCTTAGTAACTTCTTTTTGTTTTTAAAACTAGTTATTTATCAAGACCAACTGTTGGGTCTGTAGGTGTTGTTGGTTGTTTTTTAAAGTGGTCTGTAATTAAATCAAAATTATAATCTTCAGTTTTTGGTGCAGATGCATCAGCTTCAATGCCAGCAGAAATTCTTTCATAATTTTCCCAAAAATTATCTTTGTAAGCTTGTCTTGCTGCAGCAGCTTGTTGTGCAGCTTGTTCTGCTTCATAATTGTTTATATAATCAATCTTACCTTGAACTTCTTGTGCATCTTCTTTTCTTTGAGCAATATATTCGTTATATTCACCAAGCAACTCTTGGTTGTCTTCTGTTTTATTTTTAATTTTGTTACTTATCCAACCAAGACCAAGAGCAAGGCCTAATCCACCAAAAGCAATTGCCATAGCAACTTGACCTTCAGGTGTTTCCATAAATGATGAGCCATCTCTTAAAACTTCAGTGCAAAAATCTTCGTTTGAAGCAGTAATAATTGCTGCCCCACCACCAACTATGCCAGAAACAACTGCTGCCACAGTCATAACTGCAGAAGAAATATTTCCTACCTTAACTTGTTGGGCAATTGATTTTGCTTCTTTTTGGCAAGTTTTAATATCAAGTTTAATGTCTTTTAATTGTCTTTCAAAGCTATCAACTATTCTTAGCATTTTGTTTACCTCTTGTGTTTAAAATTTTAACAATTTTCTATTGTTATCAATTTTACCACAAATACAAAGGTTTTTCAACTTTTATAAGTTTTATTTGTTCATATTGCATAACTATGCATTTTTATGCCTTTTTTAAACATTTTATGCCATTTTTATTCACTTTTATAAATATTTATCTTTAATTTATAATATTTTTAAAAGTTTTTCCAATTTTAAAACACGGAGTTTTTTTAGGACAAATCAATTTACTTCCATTTGGGGTTTTAACTACTCTTTCTTTTTTTGTTTTAACCAAAAATTTTCCTATGCCATAAAACGATATTTCCTCGCCTCTTCTCAAACTGTTTGCAATTAACAAATAAAAATTATCTAAAACACCCTTACACATTTTTTGTGAAAGATTTGTTAATTTGCTTAATTCTTTTATAACTTCAGTTTTATTCATAAAAAAATTATAAACAAAAATACTTTATTTATTCTTTAAACCTTTTTTAATTTTTATTATTATCTATTTTTATTATTTGATATTTTTTTTACATCACTTTGCCTGTTCAAGCTTTTTATTCTT
This sequence comes from Clostridia bacterium, assembly GCA_045637945.1. GTDB lineage: Bacteria > Bacillota > Clostridia > Christensenellales > UBA1242 > UBA7862. The sequence continues at coordinate 9,630 of JAZUAI010000025.1, read as the reverse complement.
TTTAAAAAACAACAAACTCTTAACTTCATCTTTTGTAAATGTGTGCATAACAAAAAGCAAAACAATATAAAAAGCAAAACCAGCAATAAAAGACAAAATTGTTGATAAAACACCACTAACAAAACCTTGCAACATTAAGGTTGAAATATAAATAACCAAACACATACCTATTGAACTTATAAGTGGACAAACAATTATTTGATAAAATGAAAATTTTAAAGAAATATGTTTTTTAAATTGATACAAATTTATTAGTGAAGAAACAAAATAACAAATTGTATTTGATATAACAGCTCCAGCAATATTTAAATAAGGATTTGAAATTAAAAATATTTCTGCAACAACTTTAATAATTAAAGACACACCCAAACTAATAACAGGAACATATGCTTTGTTTATTGCCTGTAAAAAACTTGTGCTTAACTGCAAAAAAGATAAATACAAAACATTTATTGCCGAAAGAGACAAAAGTGAACATGCAAGGTTAAATTCATTAACACTTTCAAAACTGCCCGCATATAAAAGTTTTAAAATTTGAGGACTAAACAAACTAAAAACAAAAACACAAGGAAGCGCAATAAGCAATGTTAATTTTATTGCCAAACTTATTTTTTGATTTATGCTTTTATAATCTTGCTTTGATAATGCATAAGAAATAAAAGGAACAATAGTCATACATATAGCAACCGATAAAGTTGATGGCAACCCCACCAAAGTATTTACCACACCTGAGTTAAGCCCCAACAAACTTGTTGCAAACAGTTTATCAAAATTCATTAACTTTAAAATATTGATAATTAAAAAACTATCAATAACTAACGACATTGGCAGAATAATTGAACTGAGACTAAAAGGTATTGAAGTTTTAAAAACTTGCCCCAATAATGTTTTTAAATTTACACTTTGTTCTTCAGGCAAAGCTGATAAAAACAAAAAATATCTTTTATTCTTTTTCTTAAAAATTAAAAAGTAAATTATAAAAAATAAACAACTGATTGCCTCTGCAATTGTTATACCAACAAAAGCACCTAATGTTCCAAGAATAACACTTTTTTTACTAAACAAACTTGCAAGCAAAAATCCTAAACCCAACTTAAATATTTGTGCTAAAATTTGCGCAAGGGCTGTTGGAGTCATATTTTGTAAGCCCTGAAAATAGCCTTTAAACGCACTGCTTATTGCAACAAGTAAAATAGACGGCGCAATTACTATATAACAAATTTGGGCGTTTTCCAGCCCTTGTAATGAGGCTATTGGTCTAGCAAAAGCAATTAGAACAACACCTGCAAACATACTTAATAAAATAAGCAATAGAAGTGAAGCTTTAAAAGTTTTATAAGCATACAAATGCTTACCTTCAGCAGTTAGCTTTGAAACATTTTTTGAAACTGCCGTAGTAAAACTTGAAGAAGTTAAAGTTAGCAAAAAAGCATAAACAGGAAAAATTAAATAATAAATTCCCATGCCCTGAGAGCCTAAAATATTTGTAAGTGGTATTTTGTAAATCGCCCCTAAGATTTTGCAAAAAATTCCACTTATGGCAAGCAACACTGCCCCAAACACAAATGATTGTTTTTTCATTTTTTACTTAACCTTGTTTTTAATTAAAACCTTAATAAATTGCTTAAAAACTTTTTAAGAATAACAATGTTTTTTAAAACTTGAACATCAACTTCAACTTGACTTAACAAAAAAATATTTCCACTATTATACCCCTCAAATATAATTGGAAAAACATAAACAAAATCAAAATTAATTTTTTGATTATCAACCTTAAAAGTGTTTGCTAAAAAATATTCTTTGTTTTTATCGCTATTAACTTCAAAAGTTTTTTGACTAAATAATTTTTGATTAACGCCCTTACTTACCAAAATTTTTTCATCATCACTAATCAAACAAACCAAATTAAAATTTTCAAAAACAATTTCACACAAATTTTCTGCAAACATCATTATGTTACTAAGTTCAGAAAACTTTTTTAAAACAACTTGGTTATCGTTGTTGATAAACATTTCAATAGAACTTCCTGTTTTTATGTTTAATATTCTACGCATTTCTTTTGGTATAACTACCCTTCCTAATTCATCAACTTTTCTTACCATTCCAACTGCCATATGTAAAAATCTCCTTAAACATATTGTTTGTAATAAACTTTTTTTATATGCGTAGAAAAAAAAGTTGCGTTATAAAACACAACTTTCTTTTTGTTTTTAGTTATTAAGCTTTTAAAGTTTTAACTTTTTCCCATGGGAATTCTTCTCTACCAAAATGACCATAGCATGCAGTTTTTGCATAAATAGGTTGCAATAAGTTAAGTTCTTTAATCATGTTTGAAACACTAAAATCAAAGTTTTTCAAAACAATTTGTTTAATTTCTTCTTCAGGTAATTTGTTTGTGTTAAAAGTGTTAATTTCAACACTAAGTGGATGTGTTAAACCAATTGCATAACTAAGTTCAACTTCACATCTATCTGCAAAACCACTTGCAACAACTGATTTTGCTACATATCTTGCGTAATAAGCACCACTTCTGTCAACCTTTGTTGCGTTTTTAGAACTAAAGCATCCCCCACCAACTTTGCCAACACCACCATAAGTATCAACAATAATTTTTCTACCAACACAACCACTATCTGAGTAACTGCCCCAAATATAAAACTCACCACTTGGATTTAAAACATATTTAACATCACTGCTGTCAAGTTCAGCAAATTCCTTTAAAACAGGTTTAATAACTTTTTCTTGCAAATCTTCAACAATTTTGTTTCTATCCAAACCCTTTACGTGTGAAACAGACATAAGTATTGTATCAATTCTTACAGCTTTGTCGTTATCATATTCAACAGAAACTTGGCTTTTTGCATCAGCATAATAAACTTGATTATTCTTTCTTCTATAATCATCATAAGCCTTTACAAGTCTGTGAGCAATAATAATTGGATAAGGCATAAAATACTTGTTTTCGTTGCAAGCATAACCAAACATAATACCTTGGTCATTTGCACATAACTCATCTTTTTTAACTGCGTTTGCAATGTTTGGTGATTGCTCTGACAATGTTTTAATAATTTCAAATTTTGAAGCATCATAACCAATATCAGTTAAAACATCTTTTGCAATTTGTTCATAATTAACATTTGCCTTTGTTGTTGATTCACCATAAATCATAAGCCTGTTATCTTTAATTGCACATTCAACAGCCATTTGACAATCTTTGTCTTGGCTTAAAGCACAATCTAAAAAGCTATCGGCAATCAAATCGCATGTTTTATCTGGATGACCACAGTTAACACTTTCGCTTGTAATAATTTTTTTCATTTGTTTAATTCTCCTTAAAATATAAATAACTTAAAACCTTTATTTAATAAAAGATTTGTTTTGCCTATAAAAAATAAAAAATCCTATCGGCGTGATAGGATTTTTATTAAATCAAATTTAATAGTTCCCATCAACCAAGCATTAGCACCTTATATAAAAACAGGTTGCTGTGCGCTACAAACGGGCTTGTCCCTAACGCACTCTTTATAGGTATAAATATATTATTATTTTTTTATATAAAAGTCAATAGTTAGTTTGTATATTCTTTACCTTTTTAAGCCTTAAATTCGCCCTCTAAATAAGAATTATACATCTTCTTAAAAGCTTTACTTCTTGCATTAACTTTTTCTTTTTCTTCGTCTGTTAACTCAGCCATAGTTTTGCCATCATCTAATAATACAATGCTGTCAAAACCAAAATAATTATCGCCTTTTTCTTCAAAAGCAATCTTGCATTTTAACTCTGAACGATAAGTTGAAACATTACCTTTTTTATCGCAAACAGCCAAAACACAAACAACCTTTGCCCCACGCAAACTTTCATCAACATTTTCCATTTTTTGCAATATTGCTTGGTTGCGTTCTTCTGCTGTTGAAGAAGGAATAAACCTGTGTGTATAAACACCTGGCCAGCCATCAAAAAAATCAATTTGCAAACCACTGTCATCAGCAACAACGCACTCTCCAGTTATCTTTTGTATTTCAACAGCTTTTTTTATTGCATTATCCTCAAAAGTTTCACCATCTTCTTCAACATCTATTTGAATACCAAGTTCTTTTAAACCATGAATATCAAGTTCTTTTAAACCATGAATATCAAGGTCTGGTGCTAAATCTTTTAGTTGTTTAAGTTTGTCTACATTGTTTGTTGCAAAAATCATTTTTTATTATTTCCTTTTTTTGTTTTTTAATAAATTAAAACCCAAAATTTAATTTGGGTTTTAATCTTAAATTTTTTAAATATCCTCAATGCTAATATTTGAGAAGTCATCATCGTCTTTGTCTGGTGCATTTGGATCTTTTAACAAATCTTCACCAAAACCTTCATCTTCATTTTCTGGTAAGTCTTCAGGTAATTGTTGAATCAAAGTTTCAATAGCTTTTTCTACGCTACGATTTCTAAATCTATCAAAGAAAATTCTTGTTCTGTTTTCATTAGTATCTTCTTCAATAAGTTCTTTTTTAGACATTTCAACAGGATCAAGACGAAGTTCTTTATACAAGTTATCGCAAACATATTGACTTAAAAAGTAGAAATAGTTTGAAAGGTTTAAGTCATTATAATTTACAATTTGTCCCCATCTTGGACTTACCAAAATCATATCAACAGCTGGGTTCATAAAAGTTTTCATTTTTTGAGGGGCAATTTTACTTGCATTTGCTGCAGCAATAATGTTCCACTCTAAAGCCCTTTTATAGTTTACAGGGAAGATATCTGCAAAACCTCTTTTGTAAATATAGCCCATGTAATCTTGTGAAGGAATATGACCTGAACAAGCATAAGCACAAATTTGTTCAATTTTTTTAATAATTGTTTTTCTGTATTTATCTTTATTATATTTGGTTTGCATATCAACAGTTGCAACCCAAGATCTAATACGTAAAAACAATTCTTTTTGATCTTCATAACTAATCTTGTCAAAATCTTCTCTATTATAATATTTTTGATTTTCAAACAAATTCATAGTTTGTTATCTCCCCTTTAGTTTTTAATTAAGAAACCACATAAATACTTAATGGCAGCTCAAATGTTAAGTAGTATTCTCTATCAGAAACGTAATAATCAAATGTAATAACAGTTTCAATAGTTTCGCCAATCTTATCAGGATTTGACCTTGGCTTTAACAAGAAATCTTCAATATCTGCAGTTGAAAGACTTGTATCTTCAAACACAGCACTGTCATAACCAAAATTAGTTTTATCGTAAATAGTTTGTTCATTTTCTTCATAAGTAAAGTTGAGTAATGAGAAAGTTGATTCTACACCATCCACTGTGAAAACATAATTATCAACGTTTGTTAAATTAAAACCAGCAACATTTGAATTAATAGTTGAATGTTTAAATCTAAGTGTTAAGTTTGGTAAAATCTTAATTTCTTTAGTGCACATAAATTCTCCACCATTGTTTTTGAAATGGAAAACAAATGTAATAATAACATCTTTTACATAGTTCAAATCATAAGAAAAAATTAAAATTTCACTATCATTAACGTTTTTATCCATATGAGTTTCAGCAAGTAAAGTATCTGATGAATCTTTATTTGCAAATGTTATATCAACAGATTCAATGTTATTTTGATTTGCCAACAATTCACCACTATAAACAATATATTTATTTGTTCCAGTAACAGAAATTGCACCATTTGAACCTGCGTTCATATAGTAATATTCTTCTACATCATCATAAATACCAACAGTTAAATCATCACTCTTAATTAAAGGTGTAACATTTATATCATAAGTTAATTCAACCGGAGTTGATCCACCTTCTTTTTTAGTAATAATCAATTTAACTTTGCCTACATAAGCACTTGTAACAGCTTTGAAGTTTAACAAATTATCAACAACTTCAAATGGAACTTCAGCACTACCAACTTTTTGAACAGTAACTGTTAACAATTCATCGGCTGTCTTACCAACACCTTTGTAAGTAATTTCAGCAAACTTGTTTCCTGTGCTTGGAGCATTAAAGTTTTGAGTTACTGCAATTTCAAAAGCAGATTTAATTGTTTGATTGTAGAAAGTTTCATACTTAGCATCAGCAAGAGAGCTTTGTTTAATTTTTATTAAGTTCAAAGGTGAACCTACATAGAAAGTAAAGTTAACATCCTTTTGAGTCATAAAGTCTTGATTTATTGTAAGCCCCATAAAATCGTTAGATACAACAATATCTTCACTATTATAAGCAACACTCATAAATTTTGAATAATCAGCAATTGTTCCAATAATAGTATTAGCTCCAGATTTTACAACTACTTTAAATAATGGGTTTTCTGTAGTTCCTTCTCTTGTGTTTTCAATAAATCCTTGAACTTTATCTTTAACACCAAATACTTCAGCTTGTTTTGCTTCAATAGAAATATTCAAGCCATAAACATCAAAGAAAATACTTGATTTTAAACCTGGGTTTTGTGTTTTTACAAATGTTTGTAAATCTGAATTCCAAGCATAGTGAGTATTGTGTTCATTATCAACAGAGGCTTGAACTGTAAGTTTAAGTTTAACACCCAATGGATCTCCTGCAGCATTTAAGTTTGCTGGGAAGTTATAAAGTTGTAAACCACCTAAACCTGTTTTTGAGGTATCATCATATTTCATGTTGAAGTTATAAAGATTTGTCAAATTTACACCTGAATTATCAACAACTTCAAGTCTATAACCCATTGAATCAATATCACCAGTTGTATCAGCTTCATTATAAGCAAAATAATATTTTAAGTTTTTATCTAAATCTCTATCACCCCAAGAAATTGTTCCGTCAGATGCTGAAATTGTTGCTTTTAAGTCAATAGCTTTTTCTAAGGTTGAACCATCTTCTGCTGCAGGAGCATTTGTATATTCCACTTTAGCTTTTACAACAGTTTTATCAACAATAGTAACATCTAAGTAATCTGTATTTAAAGTATCATCTTCAGTTGATAATTTAAATTCTGCATAAACAGTTTTTCCATTTACATCAATGCTGACATAAATTTTGAAAATACTATTTAAATTTACTTCGTTATATTTAATTGTGTGAACAGAGTTGATTTTATAAGAAATTCTATAACCAACAAGTTTTGCTTCATTATCTAAAACAGGAACCCAAGTTCCAAATTCAATTGCTTCAGCATTTATACTGTCAATGTTAAGTAAACTTGCAGCTTCAGTATTTCCATAATATTGATTAAAACCAATTCTTACTTGACCATAATTAATATAGTTTTTCAATGAATCCATTTCATCACTTGTTATAAACAATGAATATGTTTCTGGATCATTTTCATTATATCTTATAGTTTCAACACCAAAAGCAGAATTATAACTGTTTTCACCTTCATATTTATAAGCAGACAATGTTTCTAATTCTTCATAAGCTTCAACTTTTGCATCAGCTCTTCTACCTAACCAATAAATATCTCCTGTTGATTCATCTATATAAACAAGTTGAGCAGTAACATAAAAATATCCAATACCTTGAACTGTGTAAGAATCAGGTGTTAGTGCTTGATCATTAATTTTTAAGTATTGAGCTAAGTTTTGTGTGTAATAATCAAACTCTACATTATATTTAACACCATTTACAATTAAAACAGGTGTTGAAGAATATGTATCACTACCTAAACTTTGATAGAATTTTACATCTTTTGAAACAATATCAAAAGAATTTGAACTTGTTCCAATAACAAACAATTTATCACTAGTAATATCTTTTGTAATTTTAATAACAACTTCAGCATTAATCTTTGTATTTGCTTCAAAACTTGGAGAAACAACTTGTGCAGCATTGTTATCATAAGTTGTTATGTATGTAGTGTCACCTTGAACAAATTTAGCGCTAACTAAATCACCTAAGTTATAGTTAGCAAGAGAAATTGTTGAGGCTTCTGATAAACTAAAACTGAATTTTGCTTTGTATTCGCCTTTTTCATTTGGAACAATAGAAACGGTTGATTTTCCGTCAGCAAAGTTTTTGTCATAAGAAATGTAATAAGCTAAATCTGTATAAGTTGGGTTAATTCCTGTTGGAAGTGATGTAACAAGATTTATTTCATCACTAGTCAAACTAAATTTTTCCCCACTTTTTACAGTGAAAGATTCATCGCCTTCTTCTTTATACTCAACTGCCAAACTGTCTACTTCATATATTTTAGGAATAATATTAAATGTTCTTGGATATCTGTTTTTAGTATCATTATAAACAACTTTAACTTCAAAAATTTTATTTTGATTTTCATAATCATAATAAGCAAAAAAGTTATTTACATTTAAAACCCAATACCATTCATCTTTTTGAGTTGAATGTCCTGTAAATTTTGCAGTTAAACCATCAGCGTGTGTGGCTTCTGCGTCTCCATTACTCTTTTTTATTGTTCTATATAAAGGATTATCAACTTGAATATAAACATAATCAAGTATATAGTTTTTACCAATTGTAATACCTGGTGAATCAGTTTCTAATTCAATACCAAGGTTGATATCATGACTGCCTTCTGGCAAGTTTGGATTGTTTAAATAAATTTTTGTATCTTCATACAAATAAACATTTTTACTTGTAGGAAGAATTGTCATATTTGTAATTTCGTAAGCACCAATTGTAAATACTAAATCTTTTGATAATGACTCTGTTTTATTTAAAACAATATTTTCTTCCTCTTTATTTTCTGTTTGGTCTTTATAAGTTTTATAAACATAAGTTTTTAACTTAATATCAACTTGTTCAGATTTTGCTTGAATAGCAATTGTATCATTAAAAACAATTTCTTTATCTTCATTAACTGTATAATTTAATTTTATAATATTTGTTAATTCAGGGTTATTATTTACAACTAAATTTGCATAGTTTGTTGAAAGAGTGTTTCCATCTTCACCAACAAGTTCTAAATAAATTGCTTTATCTTCAATATTATTTATTTTTTTTGTTCCACGAGCTATGTATGGGGCTAAAGAATATTGTGGGTAAACATCAAATGCTGTTTCAAATAAAAAGCCACTATTTATAATTGTTGTTGGTTGATTTGGTTTTAAAATAAGTGAACTTGTTTTTAAAGCAACATTTTCAACTGGAATATCAATTAAAATATTACATCTTGCACTTACACCAACGTTTGCATCAGCTGAATCATAATAAGCAATTAAGGTTACATTTCCACCAATATTTTTACCTGTGTTTGGGTCTTGTTTTGGATAAACTGTAAAAGGCACGCCAATTTTAACTTGTTCAGGAAAATCAATAATACCCTCACTTTCAGGAGTAATATCAAGTTTTAAATCTATTCTTGTAACGTCAGGTGTATTTGTAGTTATGTTCAACAAAATTCTGTCAGAAGAAACAATTTGGTTTTGATTAAAAGCCAAATCTTGAGCATAAACTATTTTTTCATTAAATCCACCAAAAAGATACATTCCGCCAATCATAACGCCGAATGCACCAATTACACAAAGAAATACTAATGATACAACTTTTAATACTCTTTTCATATTTACTCCTATATTAGTATGAGCATATGAACATATAAAAATAACTTAAAAAGTAGTTAAATAAAACACGCTAAAAAATAAAATATTAAAGCCATTTTAAATATATTTATACCTTTTAATTATATCTTTTGCT
>JAZUAI010000024.1:0-27969 GCA_045637945.1 Clostridia bacterium | reverse complement strand
ACCGCTTGGCCTACGACTTATTGTATTCTATTAAAATAATTTTTTTGTAACTTACATTTTTTACAATGTTATTTTTTCAAAATAGTTTTAAAAATTTCAGCACCTTTATCTTGTTCAACTGGTTCAAAAGTAAAATTTTTGCCTTTTTCGTAAATTACCTTTACTAAATGAAGTTGCAAATTCTTTTCTTGATTACTTTCTGACAATAAAAGATAATCTTGCTTTTCAATTGTAGAACTACCCAAAACTACATAATTTTTGTCTTTAATAAAAATTATATCTGCTTCTTTAAACTTTTTCATTTTTTTTACCCCTTTTTATTTGCTTTTTAAGCTTTGAGTTTTATTTTTTAATTTTTATTGTTATTTCAATTATTTAATCGTTTAACAAAGTTGATTGTCTTAAATTTATTGTCCAAACTCTACCTCTCCACCTGCACCAGCTTGTCCTGCTAGGTTTTGAGCATTTTTTAACATATTCAATTCTTCCAAACTTCCTTGCATTTCTGCACCTTCCAAATAGGTATTTTCGCCTTCAGTTACAGTACCTTGATTAACCCAACCTGTATTAGTGCTTCCGTCATAAACCATATCACCATTTTCATTTAATTTTACACCTTCACCCACCTTAGAATAGTGCACAATACCCGTTAAATCTTCAGGGTTAAGACCTTTTTCTGCTGCAACAGCGTTAACATAATCCTCTCTTGTCATGCCATAAGTTTTAAAGTTGGTGTCAATTACATTACCATTTTGATCTAAAACAGCAAAACCATCAATGTAGTAATTATCTTCAGGTGAGCAGTATTTGTTTCCAATTACAGCAACACCATTTCCTTGAGCATTTTGTCCATCCATAGCTTCTTTTGCTGTATAAAAAGCTTTAACTCCTTCATCCAACTTAAATACATTGCCCAAAGCAATGTTACTTTTCTCATTTACAACTGGTTGGTCAACTACTTGATCGTCTTGTATTATTGGTTGATCTTCAATCGGTTTATCTTCAATTAAATCATCTTCTTCTGTTTTATCTATTGTTGTAACTATTTGGTCTTGAGGAGTTGTGTCATCTTGAGTTGGTTTATCTGGATTTTGCACAGGGCCACCTATAAGCATAGAAGCAACCAAGCCTAAAGATATAGCAGTAGTAATAATAGGAACTATATTTGGATTAGTTCTTGCTAATTGCAAACTTCCATAAATACCTTCTGGCATATTTTCTCTAACATCACGCTTAACTAAAATAGGTCTTTGTTTACCCAAAGCATCAGCAGTCATTCCTTTTGGCCAAGCAAGTTTTTCATAAACACTTGGTCCAACTTCACCAAATTTTTCATCAACTTTTACTTTAACCTTACCGGCTCTATAAAATTGAGCAACACCATCTTTATCAACATGTTTAAAGAATTTTACACCTTGACTTTGAGCATATTGTAATTCGCTTTGTGCAGCAGTTAAAGAATAAACTTCTTCAGGCAACTCTGTGCCAGGAACTGTAATAAAGAATGAAGAATTACCAGAAATCATTTTTTGTTCATTAAACTTTGCTACAGGACTTTTTTCTTCACTTGCAGCAGAAGTTTCACTACCAGCACTTGCAACGCTTGGATCAGCTGTAGCACTTTGTTTGCTTTCTGGGTCTACAACAGTTACGCTTGTAGCATAACCTTCAGTTCTTCCATTATTTATTACTCTTTGATCCATTGAAAGCTTTGCAGTTTTTTCTAATAATTCTTCAAATGTCAAAGTATTGTCTTCATTCATACCGTAAAATTTTGTATAAATAAACTGTCTAACCTCATTTGTTATTTTCTTAAATGGTTGTGCCATAATTTACCCCTTTTTTATGTTTTAGTCACAAATTTTTTATTTTATTATTTTTAATTATATAATACTTTTTATTTTCTGTTAACAAAAAACAATAAATAATTTTTAATTTTTGATACCTTGTTTTGATTATTGAAAAGGAAACCCCTATGTGTTACAATTAAAATATATAAAAGGGGTGCTTAATATGGCAGATAACACCGTTTATAAAAATGGATCTTCAAAAGGTAATATAAAGTATTATATTTCCTATAAGCCTGAGCACTCATTAATGCACGTCAATGAACATGGTGAAAAAATAATTTTGCATCGTGTTATCTTAAAAAAAGATGTTTTGTTGGGTGATTTAGAAAATGGTGTTTTACTAAAATCTGGCACTATTGGCGGCTATGTAGAAAGTGGAAAGAATTTATCTCAACATGGTGGTTGTTGGTTAGATGATTCTTGCATGATTTATGGTGATGCTAAAATTACAGGAGAAATTCAGGTTGTAGAAAATTCTGTAATTTCAGGGTCTGCATCATTGTCTGGCGAAGGGTTGATAAGAAAGACTACTGTTAGCGGAGAGGCAAGTATACATAATGCAGATGTTTCATCATCAGTTATAAGGGATGGTTCTATTGTATTTGGTCATTTTTATGAACCTAATTTTTCGCTTTGTGTTAAAAAAAGTTTAGTTGGAGGTGCTTGTTATCTTGTTAATGATAATGCATACTCTTCAATAGTAATTGATAGGAGCAAAGTTAATGATAACAGTGTTGTAAGTATTCATTCTGAAAATCCTTGTATTTTTTCAAGAGTTTTTATTAATAATTCAGAGCTCAATGGATTTTCTAGGGTTTCAATAAAAGAACCTATTGCTCAATCATTTAATGAAGATGTTTCGGTGACAGGAAGCAAGATAACTGTTATTGATACTCAAATGCAAGACTCAACATTAGTTCTACAACAAACTCAAGGATCAATACGTTGTAATAATGCACAGCTTAATAATTTCACTTCTTTTCCACAGGGATTGGCTGAAGATTTTATTACTGGTTTATCTACTACTCAAATATTGGATATCCAACAAATATAAATTAGTTTTTTTAAAAATAAAAATTACTAAACATTGTCAAATAAGTAATATATATGTTAATTTTTGCATAAAAAAAACAAGGTTATAAAACCTTGTTTTTTTATGTGTTAATTTTAACCATTAACTTGAGATACGCCTGTGTAGTTGATAATTGTTGTCCAAACATCTGGGAAGAATGAGAAGATAACAATTGCTGCACAAATAACAAGCATAACAAGTTTAAGCAATTCTGATTTATCCCAAACAGCTTCAAGACCAACAACAACCATAAGTGCCATAGGTGCATACAAACCAATGTAATTGATGATGTCAAAGAACAACCCTTCTGTTGGCAAGAAAGCATAGTAATTTTCAACAATCAATGCTGCATATCTAATTACCATTAAAACTGCAATTACTTTACCAATAAAGTCAAGAAATTCAGCCATTGCACTTTGTCTTGTTTCATTATCACGCATAAAGAAAAAAATCTCCTTTTATTATCTTATTTTCATATTACAAAAAAAAACAAACGTTGTCAAATATAACAATAAAATTAAAGCAATAAAAATAAATTTGTATATTTAGCATAAAAAGATATTTTAAATATTTTGTTAAATTTGTTTAACAAGTTATAATAAAAATATATTTAAAAAAGAGGTTATATTTATGAGTGATTGTATTTTTTGTAAAATAGTTGAAGGCACAGCTCCTTGTTATAAAATATATGAAGATGATTACGCACTAGCTTTTTTAGACATTTCAAAAGATTGTTATGGTCACACCTTAGTTGTTCCTAAGAAACACTTTACTAATGTTTTAGATTGTGATGAAGAATATTTATCAAAAGTTATTTGTGCTGTTAAAAAAGTTGCAAATCATTATGTAAATAATTGTGGTTTTAAAGGTGTTAATATTTTAAATGCAAGTGGGGCAGAAGCTCAACAATCAGTTTTTCATTTGCACTTTCATATTTTGCCAAGAACAAGTAAAGATGAATATGATGGTTTTCCTATTTTGCCAGGAACACAAGAAGATTTTGCTAAACAACTTGAAAGATTAAAAATGAAATAAACAAAACTAGATAAAAAACAACAAAAATAGACTAATAAAAAAAGGGTTTTAGTTTGAGCTAAAACTCTTTTTTGTTTAAAGTTATGTTGTAAAATCAAAAATGCTATTACCAAAGATGAAAAATTTTAAAAAGAATTAACAAAGGTAATAGTTAAAATGAACAAAACCTTAACAAACAAAATATATTTTTCTCAAAACCAATATTTAAAAACTTTAAAGTATGTTTTTTATTCTTTTATCTTTTATATTTTTTGCAACTCAAAGATTATGTTTTCAGTTTCGCCTTGTTTTTATGGGTTGTTTTTAACCCTTATGTTTTTGGGTGAAAATCCTTTTTATTTATCTTTTTCTTACTTAACTGGTTTGTTTTTTGCAAATTTATCTTTTCAAACCATTTTGTTTGGCTTGATTATTTGTTTATTTTCTGGCGTTATATCATATTTTCATCATAAAAAAGGCAATTTTGTTCCCACATACTTAAGTTTTATATATTCTTTAGTTTTGGGTGTTCCTTATATATTGTTGTTTTCTTCATCTTTAACAAATTTCTACATATGCATATTAAATGTTCTATTAAATAGTATTTTTTTACTAAGTTCAACAAACTTTTTTAAAGTTTTGTTGGTAAGGAATTTTAACTTAAATTTGAATACTGATGAAATTATTTGTGGGTGTTTAGTTTTAACCTTTTTATTTTGTGGGCTTCAAAATGTAAATGTATTTAGTTTTGACTTAGTGAAGACAATTGGATTGTTTTTAATTTTAATTTCTAGTTTAATTTTTAAAAATTCATTTTCAGTTATATTAGGTATTGTTATGGGGCTTGGTGCTGGTTTGCCCGCAAGCGATTTAAATTATATTACATTATTTTCGGTTGTGGGTGTTGTTGCAAATATTTTTAAAAGTTATTCAAAAATTTATAGCGTAACAGCTGTTTTGCTGGTTGATTTTGTTTTTAGTTTGTTTTTTATCAATACTCAAACTTTTGACCTTTTAAACATTTTACCTACTATAATTTCTTGTTTTGCATTTATTGTTATACCACAAACAATTTTAAACAAATTATCACAAACTTTTTTTGTAAATACTGAAAATACTTCGCTTAAAAATATTTTAAATCAAAATAAATTGCAAGTTAGCAAAAAACTTTTATATACATCTGAAGTTTTTTATGAAATGGATAAAAATTTTAGAAAACTTGTAAAAGGCAATCTTGATATTAAAAACTCTAAAACAATGATTTGTAATGAAGTAATAAGATGCAATTGTGAAAATTGCTCTCAAAAAGCAAGATGTTTAAAAGGTTTTAACAGTGAGCTTAAAAGAATTTTTGATGGCCTTGTTGATATTGGCTTTGAAAAAGGCAGGGTAACTCTTGTTGATTTACCAGCTTATCTAACAAATAGGTGCACAAAATTAAATCAAGTTGTATCGTCATTAAATTCATTTTTAAGTGATTATAAAAGTTATTCAAAAATGCTTGGAAATTTAGATGCTAGCAAGGTGCTAATTGCTGAGCAACTTGGTGGAATTTCACACATATTAAACGATTTATCACTTGAAACAAAACAAACAGTTCAAATGGATTTAAAAACAGAAAGAATAATAAAACAAACCTTAATTTACAACGATATTATTCCAAGCGAAGTAGTATGTTTTGAAAAAGATGAACAGACAAACGTTGTGTCACTTATAATAAGAAGCATTGATTTTGATAATGAAAAAATAACAAATATTTTAAATAAAATTTGCAAAACTAAAATGGTGTTAGATGATATCTTGCAAAATCAAGAAAATAATCAAACATATTTAAGTTATAAAACAGCCCCCGTTTACGATATTGCTGTTGGTATTGCCCAATCTTCAAAAGGTGGTGAAGATGTTTGTGGAGATACACACTCTGCTTCAAAGTTGGTGGGAGATAAATTTATGTTTGCTTTATGTGATGGTATGGGGCATGGCAAAAAAGCAAACAAGGCAAGTGAACTATCAATAAATTTAATAGAGAATTTTTATAAGGCAGGCTATGATAATCAAACCATATTAACCAGTGTAAATAAACTTTTAAATTTGGGCAGAGAAGATGTTTTTTCTGCACTTGATGTGAGTGTTGTTGATTTAAAAAATGGACAGGTAGACTTTATAAAGCAGGGTGCTACAGTAGGATTTATAAAAAAAGGTGAAACCTTATGTAAAATAGAAAGCAATTCTTTACCACTGGGAATTTTAGAAGAAATTAAACCAAAAGTTACAAGAACAGTTTTGTCAACAGATGATATAGTTATTATGTTAAGTGATGGGGTAGTTGATGCTTTTAAAAAAGATGAAGAGCTAGAAACATATTTAAAATCTTTATCAGAAAGCAACCCTCAAGAACTTGCAAACAAGATTTTAACCAAAGCAAAAAGACAGCAACAAAATTATCCGCAAGATGATATGACTGTTTTAGTAGGGCGTATTTTTTATAATTTTGCTTAGTTTAGGCCTAAAAATTGTGTATTGAAATTATGTTTAAATTAGGTTATAATACTATCGTTATGGAAAATGAAGTTTTAAGCCTAATTAGGCAAAAGAAAATGATTAAAGCAGGCGAAACAATTGGCGTTGCTGTTAGTGGTGGAGTAGATTCAATGAGTTTGCTTCACTTTTTGCACGAAAATAGAGAAATTTTAGATTGCCAAGTGGTTGCAATTACTGTTGACCATATGTTAAGAGGCGAAGAATCTTTAGATGATGCTTTATTTGTAAAAAATTGGTGCAGAGAAAACGGTATTTATTGCCACAAATTTTCTGTTGATGCAGGCAAACTTGCACAAGAAAAAAATATTGGCATTGAAAACGCTGCAAGAGAAGCAAGATATGGCGTTTTTGAAAATCTTTTAAAAGAAAATGTAGTAGATAAAATTGCTCTTGCTCATCATTTATCTGACCAAGCAGAAACAATTTTGTTACATATTTTAAGGGGTTCAGGTTTAAATGGCGCTTGTGGTATGGAATATATAAGAGATGATGTTTATATTCGTCCATTTTTAAATGTTGATAAAGATGACATTGTTAGGTATGCTTCAAGAAATTATATTGAATATGTTGAAGATTCAACTAATTATGAAAGCAAATATAATAGAAATTATTTAAGAAATGTAGTTTTGCCACAACTTAAACAAAGATGGGAAGGTGTTGAACAAAACTTAGTAAACTTTAGTTTGTCATGCAAAGAAGATAACGACTTTATTTTAAGCCATGTAAATTATGGTGGGGTTATTCAAGATAAAAACTTAGTAAAAGTTCCTTTGTTATATTTTCATTACAAAGCAAGCGTTATTAATAGAATTTTGTTTGATTGCTTTGAAAAAATAAATGTTACAAAAGATATTGAAAGAAAACATATTGAACTTATAAAAGATTTGGCAAGTGGTGAAAATGGTAAAAAAATAAATTTACCTAATGACATAGTTGTTCAAAAAGAATATGATTATGTAACCATTTTTAAAAATGAAAAAATTGTTATTGTTCAAGAATATCCTTTTAATACAGGAAAGACAAATTTTGCAGGATTATGTGAAATTGATGTTAAGAAAACAAGAAAGCTTGAACCTAAACAAAACAGCTTAATTATGGATGCAAATTTAATACCGAAAGAAGCTATTTGGAGAACTAGAAAAAATGGCGATAGTTTTACAAAGTTTGGTAGTGGAAAAAAAGCTTTAAAAAATTATTTTATAAATGAAAAAGTTCCAAATAGAATAAGAGATTTTATTCCTGTTTTAGCAGTTGGAAATGAAATTTTGTGTGTGCTTGGCTATGAAATAAGTGATAAAGTTAAAATAACTGAAAACACAAAAACAGCTTATGTAGTAGCTAAAAAAGATATTAAAGCTTAATAAAAAAATAAAAGAGAGTTTAATTTTTTTACAAAATAAAAACTCTCTTTTTTAGTTAAAAAGCGTATTTTTAGGCATAAATAAGCCACAAAAGTTATCAACAATTCAACAACTTTTATAAATATTCAAAATTTTAAATATTTATAAAATTTATGAATTTTTAATCATTTTTGTGAATAAATAAGCATTTATGCACAAAAGTTATCCACTTATCCACAATTTTAGATAGCAAAAATCAAGAAATACGTTTGATATTTCTTGATTATACGACAAATATATATATTAAGTGCTTTTTGTGTTGAAAACATACGTCTTCTACAAAAAACTTTGTTATTATGCAAAAAGAGACAAATAAAGTCAACTGTTTTTTTAAAAAAAATAAAAAATTTTTTTAATTATTTTTTTGGGGTGTTTTGTAATAAAAAACAAACCTTTGGTCTTATAAAAATTTTAACAAAATATTAAATATTAAAAATGCAAAAATTATATTTTTTATAACCCTTTAAATTAAAGATATGCGAATATCTTTTTTTTTATTCTACATACTAAAAATATGAAAAAACAAACATTAAAAGCAAGCAAAATTGTTCAACAGTTAAAAGCAGATTTTCAGCAAAATGAAGACTTTATTATAAGGCAAATATCAGTAGATAAAAATAAGTTGTTTTTGGTTTTTATTGATGAAATTGTTAATCAAGAACAAATCAATTTGAATATTATAAATCCTTTGCATAAATATAAATGCAAAAACAAGTTATCATTAGACAAAATAAAAAACAATGTTGTTAGCGTTTGTAACACAAGTATTATTGAAAATAAAGATATAAAATCTAAGTTGTTAAAAGGCTATGCATTATTATTTATTGATGGTGAAGAAAAAGCCCTTGGTTTTAATGTTTTAAATTTTGAAAGCAGAGGTATTGAAGAGCCACCTTCATCAACAGTTATTAGTGGACCAAGAGAAGGTTTTAATGAAAGTATAAAAACAAATGTTGCTTTAATAAGAAAACGTATTGTTAGTGAACACCTTAAAATAGAAGATTTTGTTGTTGGTGAAAAAACAAAAACAGCAATAAAGATTTTGTATTTAACAGATTTAACAGATAGTAGGGTTGTTGAGGAAGTAAGAAAAAAAATAACAAGAATTAAAATTGATGGTATAGTTGATAGCTATTATATTGGCACGATGTTGGAAAATAAACCAAACTCAATTTTTAGGCAGGTGGGAACTTGTGAAAAGCCAGATATTGCAGCTGCAAAACTTTTGGAAGGAAGAGTTGCTATTTTGGTTGACGGTTCGCCAATAGTTTTAACTGTTCCGTTTGTGTTATTTGAAGATATGCAAAGTAGCAACGATTATTATTCTGAACCACACAGAGCTTCAACCTTAAGAGTATTAAGAGTAATTGCAATTACTTTATCTATTTATTTACCGGGTATGTATATTGCCTTGCAGTTGTATCACTATAAGGTTTTACCGTTAAAGTTCTTAGTAACAATTGTTAATAGTACACAAAATTTACCATTAAACCCATTTCTAGAAATATTTTTTATAATTATTCTATTTGATATTTTGTTTGAAGCCAGCATAAGAATGCCTAAATATTTAGGTATTGCTGTTTCTATAATTGGAGCTTTAATTTTAGGTGACACAGCTGTTAAGGCAGGGCTTGTGAGTCCACCTGGTGTTATGATTGTTGCTATGTCGGCAATAACAATTTATATAATTCCTAATCAAAGTTCACAAATATCAATTTTGAGGTTTATTTTTGCTCTTTTAGGTGGGTTGCTGGGTTCTCACGGAATAATTCTTGGCAGTATGATTTTATTTTCTTATCTGGCCAATTTTGATAGTTTTTATTCTCCTTATCTTGCACCTTATGCCCCTTATATTTTTAATGATCAAAAAGATGGTGTTTTTAAAGATAATATTTTAACAATGACATCTCGTCCACAAAGTATTCCGGTTAAAAATAGGAAAAGGCAAGAAGATTTAAAAAAGTTAAAAGATAAAAAACAGGAGGACAAATAGTGAAAAAACTTATAACTGTTAGGCAATTAGTTTTAATATTACTTATAAGTTTGCTTGCCTTAAAAGTTTTGTATTTACCTTCGCTTTTATCAAAACAAATTGGTAGAGATGCTTACTTGTTTGTGCTTATGTTTTTATTACTTGATTTTTTAGTTTTGCTTATGTTTGTTTATATTTTTAACAAACATCCCGAAATATCTTTTTATGATTTAATAAAAAATATTTTTGGCACTGTTATAGCAAAAATAATAATGTTTATTTTTTTTGTTTTTTTCTTTATTAAATGTTGGGGTGTGTTTCAATCAAACTTTAATTATTTAAACGAAAATCTTTATACAAACTTAAACTGGTTAACTTTTAGTCTGCCTATACTAGTTGCTGTTTTATATATGTCAAAATTTGGTGTAAATGCGGCCGCAAGGCTTGCTGAACTTGTTGTTCCTATTGTTATTTTTGGTTTTTTATTATCTTTAACTGTGGGTTTATTTAGGGCAGATTTTTCTTTTTTATTGCCAATAATGGAAAATGGTTTTAATAGCTTTCAAGATGTATTTCAATTTTCTTTTTGGTTTGGAGATTATGTTATTTTTATTGTGTTTTTTGGCAATGTAAAACAAGAAAAACATCAAAATAAAAAAATACTTTTTACTATTCTTATCGCTATTATCTTTGTTGCATTTTTTATAGCAGTTGTTTTTGCTGTTTTTAACTATAACACTGTATGTCACTCTAATGCTATTTCTGATATGTTGCAAATAACACCTTCTGCTTCGGATATTGGTAGTTTTGATTGGGTGCTTATTTTAATTTGGGATGCAGCATTGTTTTTGTATTTTACATTTAACAGTTTGGGGGCTTTTTATTGTTTTAGACAAACCTTTTTTAAAAAATGGCAATTGTTATCAATAAGCTTAATTTTGGTTTCAATTTTAGGTTTAAATTTGTTTACAAATTTTGATATAAACACAAGCGTAACAATAATAAAAACTTATTTATGGTATTTTTGCTTTTTTGCTCAATATATTTTACCTTTTGTTATCTTTTTGTTTTCTTTCAAACTAAAAAGGAGGGCTTTAAATGCTAAGGTATGTATGGAAAAATAAAATAGCCCTTATTTTATTGTTGTTATCTTTTTGGTTGTTGCCAAGTGTAATAAGTTTGTCAGAGCAAAGTAAAACCGAAAGTATTGTTACGGCAATTGGTGTTGATAAAAATAATGAAGAATATGAGGTTTCGCTTCAATATATTGTGCCTAGTCCGTCAGGTAGTTCTGAAGAGTTAAAAATAATTTCACAAAAGGCAAATACTGTTGGTAATGCTATAGAAAAAATAAAATTAAAATTGGGCAAGCTTTCTGGTTTTGCTCACTGCAGATTTTTGGCATTTAATGATGAGGCAGGCAAGCAAAATTTTACTGAAATGTTAGACTTTTTAGTAAGAAGAAAAACTAATACAAACAACATAATTCTAATTAACACCCCAGAAAGCGCAAAAGACTTGCTGGCAATGGCAAACAAATTAGATAGTGATTTATATTCTTTTTTAAATAATAATGGCTTTAGCAGTGAGTTTGGTGATTTTTATGATTTAAAAACAATAGGCGATTATTATGGCTCTTACTTTAGCCCTGTTAAATGTATGTTTGTAAACAGTGTTAACTTTAAGTCTGCAAACAAAGATAGTGCTAGCAAAACAAGTTCTTCCAGTGGTTCAAGTGAAGCTGGAGAAGGGGCAAATGCAAGTTCTGGTGGCAGTCAAACTAAGCAAGAAGATAAAGAGTTTGAAAATAAAGGGGAACTTGTAATTATAAAAAATGAAAAAAGCCTTTTAACTTTAACTGAAGAAGAAAGCAATAATTTATCTTGGTTTAACGCGAACATAAAAAGAGATACTTTTAGTGTAGAAAATTATAGTGAAGGACATTTAAATAATGCTTCAATTTTGTTTAATGTTTTCAACAAGATATATAAAGCAAAAAGTTATTTTAAAGAAGGCAAACCTTATTTCCAAATTGACTTAAAATTGTATGTAAGAACAGGCGAAGTGGTGGCGCAAGATTTAAAGCAACAAGACTATGAAGTTTTGCAACGCAAGTATTCTAAAAAGTTGTTAGAAAGCATGAAAAACACAATAATTTCTAGCATGCAAAAAGCAGAAAAACATTTTAAAGATAATACCTACGATGTAATTGATTGTTACAAATCTTTTTACAAAGCAAACACTAGTGATTTCAAAAAAATAAACAACACCCTTCAAGATAAATCAGACTTTATAAAACAAGTAAATTTTGTTTATAACATAAATTTTGTTCAAGCTTACTAACAAAAAAAGACCTTTAAACATTTGTTTAAGGGTTTTTTTAATAAAAAAATCATATTCAAATTATGTAAACTTTTTGTTATGAAAAAATTAAAAAATATTGTAAAATTTTAAAGAAAAATCAAAAAAAGTTACTTAAAAGTTAGCAAAAATGCAAAATGTAAACCAAAAGTTAACAAATTTCAAATCTCAGGTTGGTGGTTTTTGTAAACTTGTTGTTATAAAATTTTTGTGTCGTCTAAGGAGGTCGATTTATGAAATTTTATGAAAAACTTATAAAACTAAGAAAACAAAAAGGAATATCACAAGAAGAGCTTGCAGATGTGTTAGATGTATCAAGGCAATCTGTTTATAAATGGGAAGCCGGAACCAATATGCCCGATATGGCAAAGTTAAAAGAAATGACAAAATATTTTAAAGTTAATTTTGATTATTTACTTGATGATGGTATTGAAGAAAGCGAACCAGATTTTGAAACAAAAATAAGTAAGTCAATAAAATTTAGAGATGTATATTGTTCAAAAGTTGAATTAGATATTTCTCAAGCAGAATATGAACATGGTTATGCTAAAAAAGAATCAAATAAAATAAAAAACAGTGAAGAAATTTTTGAAGCTTTAATGAAAGAAACAAACAAATATTTAAAAGATAAAGGATATGAAAATATTTTATATCTTCAACAAGATTTATGTATTTGTTATTTTGAAGACCCTAAAAACAAAACTTTTGGTATTTATTTTAATGGTGCTGAACAATTTGTTTGTCCTTTTGAAAATTTGATTGATGTTCAAGTAACCAATACTGGGGTTTCTTTAAATCAACATAACAAAGTAAGTCCTACTGTTGGTCTTTTTGCTGGTGGTATAAAAGGTTTGTTGTTTGGTGTTGAATCTCAATCTCAACCAGAACTTCAAGGGCCAGACACCTTTAAAGTAAATATAATGTATTTTGATAAGGAAGGTGCTTCTAAAGAATATATTTTAATTTTAAGTGCAATAAGAATATATCATCTTATAGAGTGCAAATGTAAACAAGAAGAAGTTGATGTTGAAAGAGAAATTGTCTCAAAAATTACACAAGCAGCACTTAATAGTTTAGAGGGTAAATTAAGAGGTGTTAAAGCTCAAGCAGAATTGATACAAACTAAAAAAATAAAGGTTGAAGAAGTTGATGTTGAAAGCATTAAAAAACAAAGCGAAGAGAGAACAAAACTTTCATTACAAATAAATGAACAGGTTGAACTAGCTTACAAAGAAAAACGTAAAAAGACTTGGATAAGACGACTAATTATTTGGGGTTCAATTATTGCATTTATAGGTATTGCAAGTTTGTTTTAATAAAATATTTGAGTGTTGAAAAATAAGCCAAAAAGAAAACATATAAGTTCTATATATATAATAATATATTTGTGCAAAAAATCAGGGAATAAAAACCTTGATTTTTTTTTCAAAGTTTGCTATATTATCAAAGAATAAATTTTTAAAGCTAAATATAAGGCAATAAAAGTTATATTCCTTCTTGCTGTTTTATGTAAAAAACAGCCGAATAAGACCAAAAGGAGGCAAATAAATATGGCAAATTATGAAGTATTGTATATTCTTTCTCCAAGCATTAGTGATGAAGAAAGAGATGCAACTATCGCAAAATTCAAAGGTTATATTGAATCTAACGGTGGAACTGTTGCTGGTATTGATAAGTGGGGTTTAAAAACTCTTGCTTACCCAATTAAGTTTAAAAAAGAAGGACATTATGTTCTTATGACTTATGCTGCACCAGCAGAAGCAAGCATTGCAATGGGCAAACTTATGCTTATTACAGAAAACATTTTAAGACATATCATTGTTAAAAAGTAATATTAACAATGCACACATTTTTATGAGTCAAAAATATTAGGTTTTGGCTAAAGGAGAAATTTTATATGAATAAAGTTATTTTAATTGGTAATTTAACAAAAGACCCAGAATTATCAACCACAAACAGTGGTATCAATTACTGCAGGTTTACACTTGCTGTTCCAAAAAGATTTGCAAACGCAGGTGAAAGAGATGCTGAATTTATTAATATTGTTGTATGGCGTGTTCAAGCTGATAACTGCCACAAATATTTAAAGAAAGGCAGCAAAGCTTGTGTTGTTGGATCACTTCAAACAAGAAGTTATGATGCACAAGACGGCACAAAGAGATATGTTACAGAAGTTGTTGCTGAAGAAGTTGAATTTTTAAGCACAAAAAATAGCACTGAAAGTGGTATGGGTTCAACTAATGTTGATTCTGATGCTACTGAGCTTCAACCAATTGAAGATGACTCTCTTCCATTTTAATTTCAAAAAATAAATTAAAACTTGCAAAAGGAGATTTTTACAAATGTCTGAATTAAATAAAGAAGTTTCAGAAGAAAAATTTGCTAAAAGACCAAAAAGAGTTGCAAAGAAAAAAGTTTGTGTTTTTTGTGCTGACAAATCAAAAGTTATTGATTACAAAGACGTTAATACATTAAAAAGATATGTAACAGAAAAAGGCAAAATTGTTTCTCGCCGTCAAACAGGCACATGTGCAATGCACCAAAGAGCTCTTACAACAGCAATCAAAAGAGCTAGAAACATGGCAATTCTTACTTTTAGAGGAGAATAATTTTTTAAAAACAAGAAAACTAAGTATGGTTTCAATTTAACTATGCTTAGTTTTTTTTATTAAATAAAAAAAGTGTGCAAAAACGTTAAAAAGATTTATGTTTTTTTTAGTTTTTGATATACTAATTTAATAAAACAAAATTTTAATTAAAAGGTAATAAATATATGGCAAAAAAGAAAGACGAACAAGAATATGGCGACATTATTCAAAATCATGAACTTATAAAAAGAACTTTAATGGTTGCTGCTTTTCCTGGGCTTATTAAAGAAGTTGTTAAAAAAGGCAAAAAAACATATGAAGGGTTTTTACCAGGTTTTGAATTTGCACAGGTAGACAATATTGCAGATGAAAACGAGTGTGTAGAAACTTTGCAAGATATGCTTGATGATGAAGTTGAAGAACTTGTTGTTTTTGGCAAAAGCTTGCCATATGTTGATGAAGATGACGTTTTGATGGAAAAATACCCAGACCACAAAATTGTGTATTTAGATATCAACGTTTATGCAACAGCAGAAGAACTTGAATATTATGATTCTTGCAATCACGATTGTGCTCATTGTTCAACTCCTTGCGATCAAGCAGAGTGGGAAGAATGTGACTGTGGCTGTGAAGATGGTTGTGACTGCGATGATGAGTGCGATTGCGATGATGACGATTGTGATTGTCATGAACATAACCATTATCACCACCATGATCATCATTGTTCATGTGGTTGCGAAGATGAAGATGATGATGAATGCTGCTGTGGTGACCATGAAGACCATGAATGCCATTGTCACGAAGAAGGTGACCATGAATGTCATTGTCATGAAGAAAACAAAGAAAAAACTTGCAAATGCAATGGTGAAGGCAAAAAAGAAAAAGGCAAAAATTGCAAATCAAAAAAATAATAAATTTACTTTAAGGGAGAAACTTTATGCCTAATAATTATTGTGATCATGATTGTGTGCATTGTTCAAAACATTGTGATGAAGCAGAATGGGACGAAGATGATTGTGGTTGTGGAAATGGTGATTCATGTGATCACGACAATGATGATAATGATGTTGATAACGATGATGACAACGACAATGATGACGACAACGATGATGATTAAAAATTAAGGTGTAAAAACAACTGTAAGTAGCAATATATTTCAAAATAAACAACGAGAAAAACATTAAAGGAGAAAATTTTATGGCAAAGCATAAAATAGTTATTATTACAGGACCTGGTGGAGTTGGCAAAACAACAATTTCGCAATTTTTGTGTCAAAACCTAAGCGGAGAATTTAAAGAAACCGTTTCATGCACAACTAGGCCAAAAAGAGAACATGAAGAAGACGGAAAAGATTATTATTTCATTTCAAAAGAAGAATTTGAAAAGAAAGTTGAAAACAATGAGTTTTTAGAATATAACACATTCCCAAATGGTTATATGTATGGAACATTGTATTCTGAAGTTTTATCTATTTTAGAAAATAGTAACTGCATTATTGTTATGGATCCAGTTACAGCTTCAACTTTAAAAGAAAGAGAATTTTTTCAAAAGAACGAAACAAAATCTTTCTTCTTAAACGCTGATGAAAGCATTGTAAGAAGGAGACTTGTTAAAAGAGGCGCTAGCAGAGCTGAAATTAAACAACGTCTTGATATTGCAAAAGATGAAAGAACTTATGCAAAATATTGTGATCACAGAGTTTTTGTTAAAAACCCATATTATGCTTCAAGCAGAGTATATAAAATTTTAACCGGAAAAACTTTTGAAATTTAGTTTTAACAAAGGATAATTTTAATGCAAGAACAAAAGCAAAGATTGTTAATAGATTTTGATGATACAATTTGCCAATCTGTTTTTTTAAAAAAAGTTAATGAGTTTTTAAATACAAACTATAAAATTGAAGAATTCACTGATTATATGATTGACGATATTGTTCCAAAAAATCAAAGAGATGAATTTTTTAAAACATTTTTTGATATTGACCCATACGAAGGTTTACCTTTAATTAAAGGCGCAAAAGAGGCTTTAAAAAAGTTAAATAAAAAATATGATGTTTATATTTGTTCATCATGTTTATTGTTTAATAGCCCAAGAGATTCTGCAAGATTGTTTTCTTCAAAATTTGAGTTTTTAGTAAAAGAGTTACCTTTTTTAGACCCTAAAAAATTTATTTTTACTTCATCAAAAGAGTTAATACAAGGTGATATTTTAATAGATGATTATTTTCATAATTTAAGGGCAAATATCCCTGTTAAATTTTTGTTTGATAGTTACCACAATAAAGAAATTACAGATGAAATGATTGCTGAACGTGGTGCTGTTAGAGTTAAAGATTGGAATGAAATTTGTGAAATATTGTTAAAATAAAAATTAAATAAAAAACTGAAAGTCAAGATTTAAAAAATTAAATTTTAAAAAAATATAAGATTTGAAATATAAAAATAAAAGAGTTAGAAAAAAATTCTAACTCTTTTTTATTGCTAATTTTAAAGATATTATTTTATGCTTGTGGTGCTTCTGTTTGAGCAGCTGTTGCTGTTTGGTATGCTTGATTAAAAGCGTTTTCTAAGCATACAAATGGACTATCTTGTCTTAAACGATAAGCATCAATTGCTGTAAAACCGTCTTCTGTTTGAGTTATGCCAGAAACTTCTTCACGGTCTGAAAGACGGTCATGGTCTTGGTGAAGGTATGATATTTTTGAATAAACAAGTTGGTCAACGCCATCAATTTTTTGTGTGATAATTCCTTCGTATTGAACATCTCTTATTGTGTCAAAAGAAGAAACTCCGTGACCATGTGCTTTAGAAAAGTTTGTTCTTATTATAGGCCCATTTTCTGTATAAACAGTTGTTATTTGGTCTCCGTTTTCTGCTACTTGCTCTTCTACGGTTCCAACCAAATGTGATGTTTCGTTTGCGCGTGCCATATATGTTTCATATTGACCTTGGCATTGTTCTTGAAATTTTTGTTCTGCTTTTGCTTTTTCAATACCTGCTTTAATTTTTTCAAATGGTGATAATACTGCTTTTTTTACTGAACTTAAAGCATTATCAATTTTTTCTGCACGGGCTGCTGCTTTTGCTTCTTTTTCTGCTGCACGGGCTGCTGCTTTTGCTTCTTCATTTTGTTGTTTAATTTTGTCTTCAAATGTTTCCATGGTTTATATATCTCCCTTATTAATTTAATTATAAAGTATAATATTTTTTTTGTCAAAAAATTATTTTTAAACTATTCAATTTATTCTAAATAAAAGTTTTAATATGGGGTTATTAAAAAAAATAGAACATTTACTCTAAAATGTGGGTAAAAAAGAATTTTCTGGCTTTTTTTTGTTGACTTTAGGTCTGTTTTTTTTGTATATATTGAAAGTTGTTTTTTAATATGATATACTTAAAATAATAAAAGGACTTAAACAACTTTACTGCAATGGAAATGTTAAATAAATATTTTACTACTACGATAAGACCTGAATTGATTTACAGCGATTATAAAAATATAGTCGCTAATTTTTTTGCAGAAGGGGTTTATTCATTACCTCAAAAAGAAAACCAAGAAACAAAGGTTTGCGTAACAAGAGATAAAGGCCAAGGCAATACAAAATTTTTGGTTGAAAGTTGTTATGAAAGAGAAAATTATATTGGTAATGCAACAAACATTTGTTTTGAGCAAGGCGGAAAATTTTTTAGTGTTGCTCAAAGAACTTTTGCAACTTTTGATAGCTGTTCGGGTGATTTATTTGGGCCATTACAAACTTTTAGTGGTTTTGCAGTTAGTGAACAAGGCAATTCTTTTTCTTTAGATGAGGGTGATTCTCAAATTATGTATGAGAGATGTTGCAATGCAATTGATATGATTTCTGCAAAAACTTTGGTTCATACACCAGAGCAATTAAATTAATTTTTATAAATAAAACTTATTAAAATTTGTGTTTTAATAGGTTTTATTTTTTTGCTTTTTTAAAATAAAAACCTTGCTTGTTTTTGCTAAAAAAGATAAACTTATTACATATGAAAATTTCCGGTTGCGTAGAGGATATTATTTTTAAAAATAGTGATAATGGTTATACTGTCTTGAACATTGATTACAATGGCAGTCTTTTAACCTGCGTTGGAAAATGTTTAAGTGTTAATGTTGGTGAAGATGTTGAACTTGAAGGTCAATTTGTTAAAAATAATAGATTTGGTGAGCAATTTGCTTTTAGTAGCGTTGAAGTTTTAAAGCCAAAGAGTTTAGAAAGTATTAAAAAATATTTAGCAAGTGGTTTAATAAAGGGTATTGGCCCTGTTACTGCTGAGGCCATTGTAAACAAGTTTAAAGAAGATACTTTAAATATTTTAGAGTATGCGCCAAACAGACTTAGTGAGGTAAGGGGTATAAGCTCTAAAAAGGCCCTTGAAATTGGCCAATTTTATACTGATATTAGAAAGATGCAAGATGCTGTTATTTTCTTGCAAGGCTATGATATTTCAACAAACTTAGCTGTTAAAATATTTAATTTTTATAAAGATAAAACAGTTGATATTGTTTCAGATAATCCTTATTTATTAGTTGAAGATATTGATGGTATTGGCTTTTTAACTGCAGATAGAATTGCAACAAAAATGGGCATAGATTTTTACTCAAATTTTAGGGTAAGAGCCGGCATTGTTCATATTTTAAAAGAAAGCAGTGAAAAAAGTGGTCACACTTTTTTGCCAAAAGAATTATTACAAGAACAAACTTTAAAAATTTTAAATTTACAAAAAGAAAAGTTTTTGCCTATATTTGAGCAAGAAGTTGAAAGGCTTGAAATTGAAAGCACTATAAAAACTTTTGTTTATAAAGATGCAGATTGCATTTGTTTAAAAAGATTTTATCGTATGGAAAGCAGTATTGCTAGCAAGTTAAATCTTTTAAATGTTTCAAAAACCGAAATTACTATTGATGTTGATAGTGAAATTGGTGAGTATGAACGCCTTAACAAAATAAAACTTCACCCAGATCAAAAAGATGCTGTTAAAACAGCTGTAAATGGTCAAGTTTGCATTATTACTGGTGGCCCAGGAACAGGTAAAACAACTATTGTAAAATGTATTTTGCAGGCATTAAAAAACTATTCTAGCAAGATATTTTTGCTTGCTCCAACAGGCAGGGCTTCAAAAAGATTAAGCGAAGCTTGTTCACACAAAGCAAGCACAATACATAGAGCTTTAGAAGTTAGTTTTAAAGAAGGTGACAATTCATTTTTTAATTATAATGAAAAAAATAAACTTGTTGCTGATGTCGTTATTGTTGATGAAATGTCAATGGTAGATGTTTCACTTTTTTATAGTTTGTTAAAAGCCCTACCAAATACCTGCAAACTGATTTTGGTAGGAGATAAAGACCAATTGCCAAGCGTAGGCGCAGGCAATGTTTTGCACGATTTAATTGCTAGCCGTGTTGTTCCTTGTGTTAAACTTTCACAAATTTACAGACAAGATGACAAAAGTTTAATTGTAAGCAATGCTCACTTAATAAATGATGGAAAAATGCCAGATTTATCAAACAAAAGCAGAGATTTCTTTTATGAAGGAAGAAGTGAAACAACTGATATGTTTGATTGTGTTGTTGATCTTGCAACAAACAGATTGCCAAGATTTTTAAACTGTGAACCAAGTGAAATTCAAGTTTTATGTGCGATGAAATCTGGGGTTTGTGGTGTAGAGAGTTTAAACAGAAAGTTGCAAGAAATGATAAATCCAAGCAGTTTAAGAAAGATTGAGCTTAACTTTGAAACTAGGTTTTTTAGAGAAGGTGACAAAGTTATGCAAACGGTTAATAACTATGAGCTTGAATGGTCAAAAGAAAGCGGTGATATGTTTGAAATAGGTAAGGGTGTTTTTAACGGAGACATGGGCAAAATTGTTTCTATTGACTATCAAACTGGCGAAACAAAAGTTTTATTTGATGATGATAGAACCTGTGTTTATTCAAAAACAGAAGCTTTAGAGCTTCAAATATGTTATGCAACAACAATACACAAAAGCCAAGGTAGTGAGTTTGATGCAGTAATTATTCCGGTTGTGGCAGGCTCTAATCAAATTATTACAAGAAACCTTTTATATACTGCTGTTACAAGGGCAAAAAAATTGGTTGTTTTAGTTGGCCCAAAAAAGAACATTGCCCGTATGATTTATAACAACTTTACAGCAAAACGTTATAGTATGTTAGAAGAATTATTAAAACTTCAAAAAGCAAAAACAGATGAATTATATTCGTAAATTTTTTACAAAATTTAAAAACACTATATTTAGCCAAATGAAAGGCTTATAACAATTTTTTATGAAACAAAAAAGTATTGAAATGTTAACAAAAATTAAAAATGTTTTTAATAAAGCAAGCAACATGTTGTTAGAGGAAATTTACCCTAGCAAAGTTTCTTGCTTTAATTGTTCAAATGAGATTATTGAAAGCAAAAGTAATAAATATTTTTTGTGTGAAGATTGTTTAAAAAATATTAAGTTTATTAAAAATCCTTGCAAAAAATGTGGTGAGGAATTAAACGAATTTTCTTCATATTGTGCTAATTGTAAAAATGATAAAAGATACTTTGACAAAGTTGTTAGTGTGGCAATTTATGATGGTGTTGCAAAACACATTGTTCACAAATTTAAATATGGCAAAGCAAAGTATTTATCTAAAACAATTTTTGCTTTTATTTATGAAAAATTTTTGCAAGGTGATTTTAAAGATATAAATTTTATAATGCCTGTTCCTTTAAGCAAACAAAGGTTAAAGTTAAGAGGTTTTAACCAAGCAGAAATTTTGAGTAGTGAGTTGTCAAATAAAACAGAAATTGCACATTTAGACATTATAAAAAGAATTAAAAACACACCAACTCAAACATCTTTGACAAAAGAAGAAAGGTCTTTAAATTTAACAGATGCTTTTATTTTAGAAGATAACTTGCAAATAAAAGGCAAAAATATTTTAATTGTTGATGATATTATTACAACAGGTGCAACTATAAACGCCTTAGCAAAACTGTTAAAAGATAATGGAGCAAAAGAAGTGTATGGTTTAACTTTTTGTCACACAAAAAATAAAAGAGTTTAAAATTATTGTTTTTATAGCTAAAAACTGCTTAAAATGGTATTTTTTTAAGTTGTTTTTAGCTTTTTTTATCGCAAATTGTTAAAATTAAAAAAAACCTTTTATTTTTACTTTAAATGTAGTAAAATAATGGGCATTAGGAGATTTATTTTAAGTATGGGTATATTTTCTGCTATATTTGGCTCAGATAATAAAAGAAGTATTAAAAAATTAGAAAAGATAGCTGAGAAAATTGAAGCTTTAGATGAAGTTTATTCTGCAAAAACTGATTTAGAGCTTATGAAAACTACAAAAGTTTTAAAACAAAGGCTAAGTGGTGGCGAAACATTAAATGATATTTTGCCAGATGCTTATGCTGTTGTTAGGGAAGCAAGTAAAAGAGTTTTAGGTATGAAGCACTTTCACGTTCAATTGCTTGGAGGTATTGCTTTGCACCAAGGTAGAATTGCTGAAATGAGAACTGGTGAAGGTAAAACTTTGGTTGCAACTTTGCCAGCATATTTAAATGCTTTAACTGGTAAAGGTGTTCACGTTGTTACTGTTAACGAATACCTTGCAAAAAGAGACGCAGAGTGGATGGGTAAAGTTCACAAATTTTTAGGTCTTACAGTTGGTGTTGCAGTTTCAAATATGAATGAAAAAGAAAAGAAAGAAGCTTATGAATGCGACATTACTTACTGCACAAATAACGAACTTGGTTTTGACTACTTGCGTGACAACATGGTTCAAGATATTTCACAAAAAGTTCAAAGAGGTCAAAACTTTGCAATTGTTGACGAGGTTGATAGTATTTTAATTGATGAAGCAAGAACACCTCTTATTATTTCAGGCAAAGGTTTTA
The DNA here is from genome assembly GCA_045637945.1 of Clostridia bacterium. Classification (GTDB taxonomy): domain Bacteria; phylum Bacillota; class Clostridia; order Christensenellales; family UBA1242; genus UBA7862. Next base: position 5,253 of record JAZUAI010000024.1, on the reverse strand, counting down.
AATCTAGTGAAACATATTACACTGCTCAAAGGTTTGCCAGAAATTTAACTCATGATGATTATGAAATTGACGAGAAATTAAAACAAATAAGACTTACTGATGATGGTATTACAAAAGCAGAAAGATTTTTTAAAGTTGATAACTTATCAGATATTAACAACATTGAACTTAACCACCACATCAACAATGCATTAAAAGCAAACTTTATTATGAAAAGAGATAACAACTACATCGTTAAAGATGATGAGATTGTTATTGTTGATGAATTTACTGGTCGTTTAATGCCAGGCAGAAGATATAACGAAGGTTTACACCAAGCTATTGAAGCCAAAGAAGGTGTTAAAATTAAAGATGAAAACAAAACTTTGGCAACAATTACATTCCAAAACTATTTTAGAATGTATAACAAACTTAGTGGTATGACCGGAACAGCAAAAACTGAAGAAGCTGAATTTAACGGCATTTATAACTTAGACGTTGTTATTATTCCAACAAACTTACCAATTCAAAGAAAAGATTTAACTGATGTAATTTATACAACCGAACAAGGCAAGTTTAGAGCTGTTGTAAACGAAATTATTGCTGCTCATCAAACAGGCAGGCCAATTCTTGTTGGTACGGCAACTGTTGAAAAGAGTGAAGTTTTAAGTGATTTACTTAAAAAAGAAAAAATTAAACACACAGTTTTGAACGCAAAGAATCACGAACAAGAATCTGAAATTGTTGCTCAAGCAGGTAGAATAGGCTCTGTTACAATTGCAACAAACATGGCTGGTCGTGGTACCGATATTTTACTTGGTGGTAATGCTGAATTTTTAACAAAGAAAGAACTTAAGGATAAAGGTTATGGTGCTGCTGAAATTGATTTGGTTTCAGGTTACACAACGACTTTAAGTGAAGAAATGAAAGAGTTGAAAGAGCTTTATTTTGAAACTCTTAAAAAATATAAAGAAGTAACTGACAAAGAAAAACAACAAGTTAAAGAACTTGGTGGTTTATACATTATTGGCACAGAGCGTCATGAAAGCAGACGTATTGACAATCAGTTGCGTGGTAGAGCTGGTCGTCAAGGCGATCCAGGAACAAGTGTTTTCTATGTTTCAATGGAAGATGAACTTGTAAGGCGTTTTGGTGGAGATAAGATGAAGAGCCTTGCTCAATTCTTTAAAGTTGATGATGATACACCTTTTAAAGTTAAAATTCTTTCAAATCAAATTGAAAATGCTCAAAAGAAGATTGAGGCTCAAAACTATGCTTCCAGAAAGTTTGTTTTAGAGTATGAGGATGTTATGAGCAAACAAAGAGAAATTATCTATGGTGAAAGAAACAAAGTTTTAGAGGGCATTGATATTCACCAAGAAGTTTTAGATATGTTCCCAGATGTTGTAAGGCAAGTTGTTTATAATTGCTTAGATGATGATAAACCTTATTTTGATTGGGATTTAGAGTTATTAAATAAAGAACTTGAAGTAAAACTTTTTGAAAAAGGCAGCAACATTGTTACTGAAGAATTTGTTGAAGAGTGTGATGTTAAAGATGTTTATTCAAAAGTTTTAGAAAAGGTTATTGAAAGATACGAAAACTTAATTAAAGAAGCAAAAGAGTTTGGTTTTGACTTTGCTAAATTTGAAAGATATTTCTTGTTGCGTGTTGTTGATGTTTTGTGGATGGGACATATTGACACTATGGAAATATTGAAAAAGGAAATTGGCTTGCAAGCATATGGTGGCCATAATCCTTTGGTTGAATATAAAAAAGCAGGTTTTGATTTGTTTGATGAAATGATTGAAAAAATTAGAGAAGATACCTGCACATTCTTGCTTAATGTAAAAATTAAACAACCACCTCAAATTAAAAAGGCAGAAAAACCACAACAAACAAGCACTAATGAAAAATTTGTTCAAGCAAAATCAAACAAGATTGTTGGTAGAAATGATCCTTGCCCATGTGGAAGTGGATTAAAATATAAAAAGTGCTGTGGCAAATAAAAATAAAAAAGCTTTGTAAAATTACAAGGCTTTTATTTTTGAAAAACAAAATTTAAAATTTATTCTATCAGGTTGAGAATTTTGTTTTATATGATATAATAATTAGCAAGAAAATTTTAATGCTTTTAAAAAAGGAAAATAAAAAAACAGTATGGTTTTAGATGAAGTTTTAACAAAATTTGCTGAACTTGAAAATAAAAGTTCATATTTAAAGGAGTGTCTTTGACTATAAAAAGTTAAAAGATGAATTAAACACAAAAAAACAAGAGCAAGAAGAACCTGATTTTTGGAATAACTTAAACAAAGTTAAAGTAAACGCAAAAGAAATTAAAGAGTTAGAACAAAAAATAAAAGTTATTGAGGGCATTGATAAAACAACGGGAGATATTCAATTTTTAATAGATCTTTTGCAACTTGAAGATGATGAACAAAGTTATGTTGAGCTTTGTGAAAAATTAAAAAACTTTGAAATTTTTATTGAAGAAAACACCTTATCAACTTTACTTAATGGTGAGTATGATGGTTGTAACGCAATTTTGCGTTTACATGCTGGTGCAGGTGGAACAGAGGCTCAAGACTGGGCAAGTATGTTGTTTAGAATGTATTCAATGTATTGTGAAAAAAATAATTTTAAATTAAAAATTATTGATAGTTTAGATGGCGATGAGGCTGGTTTAAAAAGCATTACGTTTTTAGTAGAAGGCGATAAAGCTTATGGCTATTTAAAGGCCGAAATGGGCGTTCACAGGCTTGTTAGAATTTCTCCGTTTGACTCTAATAAACGCAGGCATACAAGCTTTGCAAGCCTAGAAGTGATGCCAGAAATTGATGAAACGGTTGAAGTTGATATTAACCCAGAAGATGTAAGGGTTGATACTTACAGAAGTAGTGGTGCCGGTGGTCAACACGTAAATAAAACAGACTCTGCAATAAGGCTTACTCACTATCCAACAGGAATAGTTGTAACTTGTCAAAATGAACGCAGCCAAATTCAAAACAGGGAAATGGCTTTTAAAGTTTTAAAAAGTAAACTTATTGCTCTTAAGGTTGAAGAAAGAGAAAAGAATTTAAAAGAAATAAAAGGTGACCTTAAAAAAATTGAGTGGGGTAGTCAAATTAGGTCTTATGTATTTTGCCCATACACAATGGTAAAGGATCACAGAACAAGCTTTGAAACCTCTGATGTTGATGGGGTTATGAATGGCAACCTAAAACCTTTCATACTAGATTATTTAAAAAAGAGTATTTAATAAAAGAAGAAAAATTTTATGTATAAAGAAGAAATGTTAAAAGTGTGTGAAGCACTTAAACAAAAAAAAGATGTTTTAATATTGGGTATTGAATCAAGTTGTGATGAAACTTCAATTGCTGTTGTGAAAAATGGTAGAGAAGTTTTGTCAAATACTGTTTCAACTCAAATAGATATTCACACTCGTTTTGGTGGGGTTGTTCCGGAAGTTGCTTCACGCAATCACATTGAAGCAATAAACAATGTTTTAAAAACCTCATTAACTGAAGCAGGGGTATCTTTGCAACAAATTGATGCTATTGCTGTTACATATGGTGCTGGTTTAATTGGAGCTTTAATGGTAGGTGTTAGCTTTGCAAAATCACTTGCTTATGCTTTAAATAAGCCTTTAATAGCCGTTAACCACATCAAAGGACATATGAGTGCAAATTATATTGAACACAAAGATTTGCAACCCCCGTTTGTTGGCCTTATTGTAAGTGGTGGACATACAGCTATTGTTGAAGTAAAAGATTATGTTAATCAAAGCCTTATTGGTTCAACACTTGATGATGCTATTGGCGAAGCTTATGATAAAGTTGCTAGGGTAATTGGTCTTGGTTATCCAGGTGGTCCAAAAGTTGATAAATGTGCTAAAGAAGGCAAAAACAATATTAAGTTTGTAAAAGATGCTTTAAAAAACAGTTTTGACTGCAGTTTTAGCGGCTTAAAAACGGCTGTAATCAACTATGTTAACTCTCTTAACCAAAAGGGCAAAGAACTTCCAATCAACGATATTTGCGCCTCTTTTCAGGCTCAAGCAGTTGATGGATTAGTAGAAAGGGCAATAAAAGCTTGCAAAAAGTATAATCATAAAAAACTTTGTGTTGCTGGTGGTGTTTCTGCAAATAGTTATTTAAGAGAACGTTTACAACTTAGGGGAAAACAAGAGGGTATAGAAATTTATGTTCCATCACTTAAACTTTGCACAGATAATGCAGCTATGATTGCAAGTTTAGGTTACTTTAACTTAATAAACGATGTTGGGTTAAGTGATATTGATTTAGATGCTGTTTCAAATATTGAAATTTAATTTTATAAAAGAGAAATTACAAGGAAGTAGTTTCTCTTTTTTATTTTTTATATTTAAAAGTTTTAAATTATTAAAAGCAAAAATAAACATATATTATGTTTTTTGTTTTTCATAAAAAATGGATTATTATTTTTTTAAGTGTAATTATTTTTTTAGTTTGTGTTTTTTCAATAAATTTTTCATCAAAAACAGCAGCAATTCCTATTAAACCTGTTGTAGTTATTGATGCCGGTCATGGTGGAATTGATGGCGGTAGTGTGGGTAAAATAACAGGAGTTTGTGAAAGCGATTTGAATTTGTCTTACGCTAAGGTTTTAAGTGAAAAATTAAAAAAAATGAACATTTCTTGTGTATTAACAAGAGAAGACAAAAATGGTTTATACGATAGTTCACAAAAAAATTTAAAGCGTAGTGATATGAAAAAACGCAAAGAAATTATTTTGACTTATCAACCAAAAATTGTTGTAAGTATTCATATGAATAGTTTTCCTCTTTCGTCTTCTAGAGGGGCCCAAACTTTTTATAAAAAAGGTAACGAACAGGGTAGGATTTTGGGTGAAAACATACAAAAACAATTATCTACCTATGCACAAAAAACAGGAAAAGAAACAAAGGTAGGAGATTATTATATTTTAAATTGCACAGATATACCATCTGTTTTAATTGAGTGTGGATTTTTAAGTAATGAAGATGAAGAAAAGCTTTTGGTTTCAAGTGAGTATCAAGACAAATTGTGTTATTTAATTATGAGTGGTATAGTTAGTTATTTAAATCAAAATTAAACATTTAAGTTTGTGTTTTTTGCATATAAAAAAGGAGATAAATATCATATAAATAAGTGACTTTTAAGTTTTTTTTTGTTAAAATAATAATAGAAAGAAAATTTTTAAATAAAAGGTAAGAAATTATGGAGGAATCTTTTAAATTATATACAATAGAAAAAG
>JAZUAI010000023.1:0-20113 GCA_045637945.1 Clostridia bacterium | reverse complement strand
ATTTTTAACTAATACAAAAATTTTATTTAATTTTATATTAGTTTTTTAACTTTTTTGTTGATTAAGTTTATATTTAGTGTTGAGTTAAGAAATATAAAAGTATAAAGATTGAAATTGCACCAAGGAAAGCAAAAAATCTTTTCCAGAAGGATTTTGGTGCATCGCCACTAACTTTGCCGGTGATACCATTAATGAAAGATTGAAAAATTTTACCTTTATAATTATAGTAATTAACCCAAACAGGAACATATAAATAATTGTAAGCGATATTGTTATAGCTTGTATTGCATGTTAAACTTTCAATTCTGTCATATTTTGATTCTTTTTTAATTCTTGTTTCAATTTCTTTTTTTGAAGACATTTCTACTTTAATAAAACTATCGTGAATATTTATATTATTATCAAGGCCAATCCAGCCATATAAAAATTCTGTTCTGTATACATAACATTTGGTATAGTCAAAGTTTGACATTTCTCTTAAAAGGGCAGAAGGAATTGAATTATTTGCACTATCAACATAGTTTACAAAATTATCCGATCTGCTTCCTTTAAATTTGTGGCGAGTGGTATAAAGCTTGCCATCACTATCTCTTTTTGTTTCTATTCCCACTCCATGATATTGTGTTTGAGTGTTAAAATCAAAATTATAAATTGGGAAGTATGTTCCTTTTAAAGTTTCGGTTTTTGCAAGTTTTTTTAGGTTGTTTGGTGCCCAAAATCTTTTGCCTAGCCATGCACTAAAGTTTTGTAAGGCTGCTTCTTTATTAAGTTTAAAAGGAATAATTCCGTCTGGTATATAACTTACGCTAACATTTTTTTCTAGGTTACAATCACCACAACTTGGGCATCTTGTAAGGTCTTGGTGAATTGGTGTAATGTGCCTTCTACCACAAGTTGGGCAAGCAAATTGAGAATATTCTTCTTTGCTCTTTTTTAAACTTGTGTTTGAGTTAAATTCAAATTTATTTATATAACTTGTTTCTTCTTCTATAACCATTATGGTATCACATTGAATACACTTTAATTCTCCGCAATCCACATCAAAAACTAATTCGCCGCCGCAATTTTTACATTTGTTATCAATTGCCATAAAAAACCTCTTAAAAAAAATAATTCAATTTAAGTTTACATTAAAATAACAAAAAAGCCTAATAAATGATAAAAAAAAGGAAATTTTAGTTTTAATTTCCTTTTTATTTTATTTTTTTATTAAAATTTGTGTGAGTTTTTTATTGCATTGTTTGTGCAGGAGCAAAACTTGATGCAACAGAAACTTCAACGATATCGTTGTGTTTTATTGCAAAAGGAACAACTTGAAAACCGTTTTCGGCATATCCTGCTTTATCTAAATAATTATATCCGTTTGGTTCTTCTATAAAATTGCCTTTTTGTGCGGCTTGGTTATTTTGCATTGTTTGCTCAACAGCCGGGTAGTCAACCACTTGTGCTAGGTTGTATAAATCTACAAAATCTTTTTCTCTTAAAGCTTTGCCTTGAGATATCATACTGTATTTGCTACAAAAAATTTGTTCAGCAGAGTAGGTTGTTACATCATCTACAACTAAATTTGTATCTTGGTTTGGGTTAGTGCGGGTAAAGCCTCTCATTTCAATTTGTCCATCTTGATTTGTAATTGGTTTAACACCAAAATCACGATAGATGCCATCTTCATGTCTTGTGTATAAAAACAAGTCTATATTTTCACCGCTTTGTGTGTGAGCAACCAAAGTTTTTACTCTTGGTATGCCTGCCTTGCCACTTCTTGAAGCGAGGTCTTCAGTTTGAGAAAAACCTGTGCGCCTATCAAAAACTTTATCAATTTTAAATACTGAATCAAGGTGTTTTAAAAAACTGGATAAGTCGTTTGCGTTAACTTTAAAGTCAATATCACCATGTGGTCTTTCAACGCAATTTGGGTTGAATAATCTAGTTGTTAAGCCACCAAATACAATTGCATCAACACCATCTTGTGTTAATTTTGAGCCAAGTAGTTTTGTTTGCTCTAGCAATTTATTTGTGTTTTCTAGCTTTTGTGGTAGGTCTTCTATTTTACCAACAATTTGGGTTGCATAGTCTTTAAAATAATCGTTGTATTTATCAAGACAATTATGTTTTAAACATACAAATAACAAATTTGTATATGTTTGCAAATCATTTGCATTTATGGCTGTTTGTAAAGAAGAATATATTTGTGGTTCTTGTTTTGCAAAAGGTTCGGCACTTAATTGTGAAATAAGTTGCAATAATTCGCTTTGCATGTTTTTACCTCCCTAATAATATTTTACTATATTTTGATTGCATAGTCAAATTTGGGACTTTTTGCAAAACACTTAAAAATGTTTTTTTGAGCATATGTTTATATGATATAATTGTTTTATTAAAAAGAGGGAAATGAAAATGGAAAAAGATATTTGGCAAGTTATGTATGAAAAAGCAAAAAAAGAATATCACCCAGAGGAAGTATCACCTTTTATAACTGCTCATCACGTTGTTTGTGCAATAGAGGCTGAAAATGGTGAAATTTACACTGGTTTTTGTATTGAAGGTGCAAGTGGTGTAATTGCCTTGTGTGCTGAAAGAATTGCTGCGCTTAACATGTATATTCAATCTGGGCAAACAGTAATTAAAAGATTGATTGCTTTTAGAGATAATCCACCAAAAGGTGATGGTGGTATGCCTTGTGGCGCTTGCAGAGAATTTTTGTTGCAACTATCAGATAAAAACAAAGATATTGAAATTTTAACTGATTTTGAAACAAGAAAAACAGTTAAACTTATTGACCTGATGCCAGGTTGGTGGGGATGGAAAAGATATAATAACAAAAAATAAAAAACTATCAAAATTTGATAGTTTTTTTATTTTAAAAGTCATCTTTGCCAATAAGGTAATCAATTGTTACATTAAAGAAGGTTGATAAATCATATAAGCTTTTTAAATCAGGTTCTACTTTATTTAATTCCCAATAAGAAACTTTGCGTTGAGTAGTATTGATTTTTTTTGCTAATTCACTTTGTGTTAAGCCAAATTCATTTCTAAGTAGTTTTAAGTTTTCTGCAAATTTAATTTCCATAATTAAATTATAGATAGTTGGTGTCTAAAATAATTAACTTAGACAAAAAAAGTCTATATACTAAATTTAAATAACTAAGCAAAATATTGTAAATTGCAAATAGTTTTTTTTGTATGGCTGATGAGGGTTTTAAATAAGTAATATTTATGTATGATTATTGAGTAATTTTTAATAATTTATCTAACAACTTTAAAATGTTTAAAAAATTTTTAAACAAAAAATTAAAAGGGAAGACTGTGAGTTTTCCTTTTTTATTTTGATATTTTTTCTCATTGTGATATTCTTAAAATGATATATTACATTTATTGCTTTTTTAAGCGTAAGCGGGGTACATATGAAAGTTTTAATTTCTACTGACACATCTTGTTTGGTAAATTATGAAAGTTTTAAAAAATATGAAGATATAAGTGTTTTTCCACTTAATGTTATTATAAATGAAGAAGAATTTTTAGATGGTGTTACTATTGACCAAAAGCAACTTTGTGAGGCTATGAGGGCTAACAAAAAAATTCAAACTTCAACACCACCTTTGGGTGAGGTTATTGAATATTTTGAAAAGTTGCTTGCAAAAGGTTATGACCATATTATTCACTTTACAATTTCTAGCAAGTTATCTTCAATGAATCAACTTTTTACAAATGTTGCAAACGAAAATTTTGCAGGTAAGGTAACTGTTATTGATTCATATGGCTTAACAACAACAATGTTGTCAAAGGTTTTTTATGCTTATGATGAAGCAAAAAAGGGAACACCTGTTGAAGAGATTGTTAAAAACATTGAAGAAAGAAAGAAAACTGATTACATAGCTTTTATACCAGAAAATTTGGTTGCATTAAAAAATGGTGGCAGAATTTCACCTTCTATTGCTATTATTGGTAATTTGCTTGGTATTAAGCCTTTAATTAACTTATTAGATGGCGAACTTAAAAAAGAAGGTATGATTAAAAGCGTAAGAAAAGCTTTTAAAGATAAAATTGATGCTTTGGTTACAAAGTATTTGCCTGATGAATATGATTATACTTTTATTGAGTTTGATGCAAGGCAAGAAGTTTATGACATTGTTTGTGATTATGCTTCTTCAAAATTGGGTGATAACAAACTTATAAAAGGGATTGTTCCAATTAACGTTTGTGCTCACTGTGGTCCTGGAACTATTGGTTTGAGTATTTCAAAAAAGATTAACGGTAAATCTTTAAATGAGTTTATTTAATTTTAAAAGGTTTTAATTATGGCAGTTGAAATAAGAGAAGTATTAACAAAAAAAGATTTAAAAAAATGGGTAGACTTTCCAAACAAGCTTTATAAAAACGAAAAGAATTTTGTTCCTTTTTTGTTTGATGATGAAATGGCTACTTTTACAAAAGCTAAAAACCCTGCTTATGAGTTTTGTGAAACTAAATTGTTTTTAGCTTATAAAGATAACAAAATTGTTGGTAGAATTGGTGGTCTTATTAACCATGCTGCAAACAAAAAGTGGAAGACAAATTCTGTAAGATTTACAAGATTTGACTTTATTGATGATTATGAAGTTTCAAAGGCTTTATTTGACAAGGTTGTTGAATATGGCAAAGAAAATGGTTTTACCGAAATTATTGGGCCTATTGGTTTTACTGATATGGACCACGAAGGTATGCTTATTGAAGGTTATGATGAGTTTAATATGTCTGTTACCTTTTACAACCACCCATATTATTTGGAACACATGAACAAGTTAAAACTTGAAAAAGAAATTGACTGGGTTGAATATCAACTTACAGTTCCAACAGAAATTGACCCAAAACTTGAAAAAATGAGCGAATTTTTGCAAAAGAGAAATAACTATAAATTAGTTGTTTATAATGACAGAAAAGTTTTGGCAAAAGATGCTTTTGAAGCTTTTAAAGTTATTGATGAAGCATTTTCAATTTTGTATGGCTCTGTTCCTCTTACAGATAAAGTTATTGAAAAGGCTTTGGCAGATTATGTTCCAATTGTAAACTTAAAATATATTTGTTCTATTAGAGACAAAGATGATAACATTGCTGGCTTTGCTGTGCTTGTTCCATCAATTGCTAAGGCTTTGAAAAAATCAAATGGAAGAATGTTCCCATTTGGTATGTTTAGATTGTTAAGTGCTTTAAAGGGCAAAAACGATACCCTTGAAATGTATTTTATTGCTGTTAAGCCTGAACATCAAAAGAAAGGTTTGCCTGCAATTTTGATGCATCATTTGCTTAAAGTTTGTATTGAAAACAATATTAAATATTGTGAAACTGGTCCAGAACTTGAAATTAATGCTGATGTTCAAGGTTTGTGGAAAGGTTTTGATGCAAGACAACACAAACGCAGAAGATGTTTTAAAAAGAAAATTTAGGGGTAAATAAAAAATGGAAGAAAAGAAAAAAGATTATAAAGAGTTTTTTAGGGCTTTAAAATTTTTGCTTATTTCAATAAGTGCTGGTGTTATTCAAATTGGTTCGTTTACTCTTTTAAATGAACTTCTTAGTGTTAACTACTGGGTTGCTTATTTAACAAGTTTGCTTTTATCAATTATTTGGAATTTTACAATCAATCGTAAATTTACATTTAAGTCAGCAAACAATGTTAAAATTGCAATGCTTTTAGTGCTTGCTTTTTATGCAGTGTTTACACCTGTTTCAACAGTTCTTGGCGAACTTGCAGAAAACAATGGTGTTAACGAATACATTGTTTTGGCAGTTACAATGATTGCTAACTTTGTTTTAGAATTTTTATACACAAGATATGTTGTTTACAGAAATTCTTGCGATACAGCTGTAAGTAAAAAAGATGAACAAGTTGCTAAAGAGGTTGTAAAAGAAGAAAAAGTTGAAAAACAAGAAGAAGTAAAAGCTGAAGGAGATGCAGATAAACCTGCAAAAAAAGTAACAAAAAAACAAAAGAAAGATTAAAAAACAAAAGCTATAAATTTAATTGATATAAAAATTTTAAAAAAGTTAAAGATGGCGAAAAAAATGAAAGAAGAATCGTTGGAGAAATCTAAAAATAAAGGAAGAAAAAAACAAGGTGGTTTTTATAAGTTTTTAAAGTGGTTTGCATGCTTGTTTTATAGAAAAAGAAAGTTTGTAGGCACAGAAAATATTGATAAAAACCAACCTGTAATAGTTATTGGTAATCACGCCCAACTTCATGGACCTTTTACTTGTGAATTTTATTTTCCGTTTAAAAAGTCTATTTGGTGCACTGGCGAGATAATGGATAAAAAAGAAGCCTCAAGATATTGTTTTGAAGACTTCTGGTCAGGCAAACCAAAAAGAACGCACTGGTTTTATAAAATTGTTGCAAAGATAATTGGCCCATTGTGCTGTTATGTTTTTTCAAATGCTGAAACTATTCCGGTTTATACTGACAACAGGGTTATTTCTACTTTTAAGAAAACTATTGAAGCTTTAAAAGAAGGGGATAACATTATTATTTATCCAGAGGGGTATGAACCTCACAACAACATTGTTAATGAATTTAGAAAAAACTTTGTTGATGTTGCAAGGCTTTATTACAAGGCAACAGGTAAAGAAATTTTGTTTGTGCCTATGTATAATACTCCAAAACTTAAAACTGTTTGTTTTGGCACACCAATAAAATTTGATGCAAGTGACAATATTGAAAATCAAAAAGAAGTTATTTGTTCTTATATTCAAGATGAAATTACCCGTCTTGCTCAAGAGTTGCCTGTTCACACAGTTGTTCCTTTTGCAAACATTGCAAAAAAAGATTATCCAAAATCAAAGTAAAGCTTAAATTAAATTTTTTAAAAAAGTTTAGTTTAGGCTTTTTTATATTAAAAAGAAGAGAGAAAATTTATTATGAAAATTGTTGCTATTGGTGGTGGTCATAATGGTAGCTTTGGTAAGCCATATGAAGTTAAACCATTTGACCAAGAAATTATAAAACTTACAAATAAACAAAATCCAAATTACTTATTTATTGGTCTTACTCAAGCTGATATTAATGGTGCAGATGATTATTACAAAAGAATGCGTTTAAATTTTGGAACAATACTAGATTGTAAATGTGATTATTTAAGAGAAACTGAAATTGCAGATAGTGATATTGTTAAATCAAAAATTGATTGGGCAGATATTATTTATGTTGGTGGTGGAAATACCCTAAGGCTTATGAATTTGTTAAGAAGACACAAAATTGATAAATTACTTAAAGAAGCTGGAGAAAAAGGTAAGGTTTTGTGTGGGGTTAGTGCAGGAGCTATTTGTTGGTGTAATTATGGCAACAGTGACTCACGCAAATTTACAAGCAACTCAACAAAACTAATAAAAGTAACTGGCTTAGGGTTTGTTAATGTTTTGTATTGCCCGCATTATGATGGAGAAGTTGCAAGGCAAGCAGATTTAAAGCGTATGATGAAAACAACCCCTGGGGTTGCTCTTGCTTTTGAAAATTGTTCGGCATTAAAAATTGATGGTGAAAACTATGAAGTTTTAAGAGTTAAAGACACAGCAAAGGCTTATAAATGTTATTGGTCTAAAGGTGAATATATAAAACACGAACTAAAGAGTTTTGGAAAGGTTGAAGAATTATCTAAAAAAGAATAAAAGGCAAAAAATGGATAACAAAGAAATTGAATTAAAATTTTTAATATCTAAAAACACAAAACAACAAATTTTAAATGATATTGAAAAGTGTGGTAAAAAAATAGGTGAAAATAGGCTTATTGATACTTATTACATACCAAATTTTAAAAGTTTTGAAGTTAATGGTGAAACTGCTGAATGTTTGCGCATTAGAGAAAGTGATGGAACTTGTGTTTTAGGTTATAAAAAAATTCATAGAGAAGCAGACCCTGTTTATTGTGATGAATATGAAACAAAAATAGAAAACAAAGAGCAAACAGAAAAGATTTTGTTTGCAGTTGGCTTTTCTGTTCAAATGGTTATAGACAAAACAAGGCTTAGTTACAAATACAAAGATTTGCTTTTTGATTTTGACAGTGTAAAAAATCTTGGAGAGATTTTAGAAGTTGAATTAACAGATAATTCAAAATCTGTTGAAGATATTTTTGAGTTTGTGAAAAAATATAACTTAACAAAAAAAGATGTTACTTATGAAGGTATACAAATGCTTATGAAAAAGAGCAAAAACATATAAAACAAAAAAGTGTTTAAAAAATATACAAACTTTTATAATTGTTGTAAAATATATTTATTAAAAGCGAGAGAGTATGACAGACCAAACAAAATTTTTAGTTGAAGTTGTAAAACAAGCTAGTTTACTGATTACTGATGAATTTGAAGTTAATGCAAAGGGTAACAATGGAGATTTGGTTACTAACTTTGATTTTGAAATTGAAAAGTTTATTATTTCAAAGTTAAAAGAAAGATACCCAGATTATAGTATTGTTAGTGAAGAGTTTAATAAAGATGAAAAGATGCAAGAAAATTGTTTTACTATTGACCCTATTGACGGAACAATAAACTTTGCAAATGGTTTGCCTTTGTGGGGTATTCAAGTTGGTTGCATTGAAAACTTCAAAACCTGTGCAGCTGTTATATATTTGCCAAGGTTTGATGAACTTTATTGTGCAGATAAAACAGGGGCTTATTTAAATGGTAAAAAATTAACTGTTAAACAAAAAGAAAATAGCAGATGTTTGTATGTTATTGAAGGCAAAAACAGGCTTGCTGGAATTGCAAGAATGAAAAAAGTTACATCTCATGCAAGGTGGATAGGTTCTGCTGCCGTTGATTATGCTTGGGTGGCAAGTGGCAAACTTGGTGGAACTATTTTTAGAAACGATTCTGCTTGGGATTACATACCTGGTATGTATTTAGCAAAGCAAGCAGGGGCTTATGTTATTGAAGACTCGTGCAAGCACATTGCAGCTTGTTCAAAAGATTTTGCAGAGGCTTTATACTCGCAAGCTTCTTTTAAACAAACTGATAAAGATGAAAAATTTAGTTTTTAATTTTTAAGTGTAAAAGGGAGTTATTTTAACTATGACAGATATTGAAATTGCAAACAGCGTTAAACCAGAAAATATAAGAGTTATTGCTAATAATTTGGGTGTAAAAGAAGAAGACCTTGAATTGTATGGCAATCATAAAGCAAAAATAAATAATTTTAATTTAAATCCAAAAGGGAAGTTAATTTTAGTTACAGCCATAAATCCAACTAGTGCTGGCGAAGGAAAAACAACGGTTTCTATTGGTCTTGCAGATGGTTTTACAACACTTAACAAAAGTGTGTGCCTTGCTTTGCGTGAGCCTTCCCTAGGCCCTGTTTTTGGCGTTAAAGGTGGCGCAGCTGGTGGTGGTTATAGCCAAGTTGTTCCTATGGAAGATATTAATTTGCACTTTACAGGTGACTTTCATGCAATAACAAGTGCAAACAACTTATTGTGTTCATTTATTGATAATCACATTTATCAAGGTAATGAATTAAAAATCAATCCTAACAAAATTGTTTTTAACAGATGTTTAGATTTAAACGATCGTGCCTTAAGGCAAGTTGAAGTTGCAAGAGGCGAAAAAAATGGTGAGGCAAGACCAGATAGATTTAATATTACTGCTGCTTCAGAAATTATGGCTATTTTATGCTTAAGTTTGAATTTGGAAGATTTAAAGGAAAGACTTGGTAATATTTTGGTTGCTTATGATAAGAAAAACAAACCAATTTATGCTCGTCAACTTGGTGCAAATGAAGCTATGGCAATTTTGTTAAAAGATGCCTTAAAACCAAACCTTGTTCAAAGTTTGATTGGAACACCTGCTTTAGTTCACGGTGGACCTTTTGCAAATATTGCACATGGTTGCAACACAATTATTGCTACAAAACTTGCTATGACTTATGCTGATTATACAGTAACAGAAGCTGGCTTTGGTGCTGACCTTGGTGCACAAAAGTTTTTGGATACCAAGTGCAGGGTTGCTGGTTTAAAACCAAATGCGGTTGTTATTGTTGCAACAGTAAAAGCTTTAAAACTTCATGGTGGGGCAGAAAAAACTGCTTTAGGTGAAGAAAATATTGAAGCTTTAAGGGCTGGTATTCCAAACCTTATTAAACACATTGAAAACATTAAAAATGTTTATAAACTACCTGCAGTTGTTGCTATTAACCAATACACAACTGATACTGAAAACGAACTTAACTTAATTAAAGAAGAAGTTGAAAAGGTAAGAACAAAAGCCATTATTGCAAATGTTTGGGCAAGGGGTGGCGAAGGCGCAACAGATCTTGCTAAAGAAGTTATTGAATTGTGTGAAAAAGATAATTCAAACTTTACTTATAGTTATGAACTTGAAGATAGTATTGAAGAAAAGATAACAAAGGTTGCAACAAAAATTTATGGTGCAAGTGGTGTTAACTTTAGCGATAAAGCAAAAGAAGATTTAAAAGATATAAACAAACTTGGCTTTGCAAATCTTCCAGTTATTATTGCAAAAACACAATATTCTTTAAGTGACAATGCAAAACTTCTTGGAGCTCCAAATGGTTTTGAAATTGAAATTAAAGAACTTCAATTGCGTAGTGGTGCAGGTTTTATTGTTGCTATTGCTGGTTCAATGCTTTTAATGCCAGGTTTGCCAAAAGTTCCTGCTGGGGCTAAGATGACAATTGATGAAAACAGAGTAATTACAGGTTTGTTTTAATTTGATAAAATAAAATTAACATTTAAAAAAAGAAATGCAATTGTAAAAAGATTGCATTTTTTTATTGTTATTGATAAATTAGTTAAATAAAGTAAAAAAAAGGATAAAACAATTGAAACAATTATCAAAAAATTGGAAACTTTGGGAAGTAATATTTTTAAGCGTTAGTGTAATAATTGTTAGCGTTTGTTTTTTTGCTGGAAGTGATAAAAATGTTTTATCTTTTTTAACTTCCGTTTTAGGTATAACAAGTGTTTTTTTAAGCGCAAAAGCTTTGTTTTTTGCACCGTTTATTGATTTTGTTTACAACATAATGTATGCAGTTTTATCTATTATTTTGTGTTATTATGGTGAAGCAATTATTTATATTGTTGTTATGTTGCCAATATCAATTTCTACCATTGTTACATGGTTAAAAAATAATTCAGAAGGTATGGTAAGGGCAAACAAAATAACAAAAAAAGAACTTTTAATTTTGTTTTTATGTATGATACCTATAATGGTTGCTTTTTATTTTCTATTATGGGCTTTAAATACAAGTGAGTTGATTATTGGTTTAATTTCGGTTGCAACTGCTGTTGTAGGGGCATATTTTATGCTTAGAAGAAGCAGTTATTATGCTATTGCATTTATTCTAAATGATATTGCGTTAATTGTTTTATGGGCAATTTCTATTGCCAATTTTGGTATTATGTATTTGCCAACACTTTTATCAGTAACTGTGTTTTTAATAAATGATGTTTACGGTTTTATTTGTTGGAAAAAACAAGAGGCAAAAACTGAAGATCAAAATAAGTTGCAACAAGTTAAAGTTGAAAAATAAATAATGTTTTTATAAATCATCAGCGTCTTGAACAGGTTTTTGTTTGTCAAAACTGTTTCCAGTATAAGACCCTTGTGGATCGGTTTTACTTTTAAAAGGATTTTTCATATTTTTAGTATGTGAAATAAATTTTAAAATATGCAAAATTTATAATAATAAAAACCTAAAAAAAGATTTATAAAAATTAAATTAAAAGGTAAAAAATAAAAATTAAAGTTTTAAAAACATATATTTAAAAAGTTACAAATTATTTGTTTTATGATATACTTACAAAGTAAAATTTTTAGTTAAACCAAATAAAAAAGAGAGTTTATTTATGTCGGGATATGTTGTTGTTTTTGGTGGATGCAGTTGGGATAATACTTTTAAACAAAAAGAAGATTTATCTTATCCAGAATTTGCTGATGTGGGTTTGCCTGGTGGTAAAGGTTCAAACCAAGCTGTTGCAATTGCCAGGGCTGGTTATAAAGTTAAAATGATTAGTATTATTGGTAATGATAAATCAGGTAAAGATATTTTAAAAAACTTGCAAGATAATAATGTTGATACAAGTTGTGTAAAAGTTTCAAAAGAAGCAAAAAGCGACAGTGCTTCATTGTATGTAAGCATAACTGGTGATAATAATATTATTAGAAGCAGAGAGTCAATTGATGAGTTTGACATTAACCTTATTAAAGAAAATGAAGAAGTTATAAAAAACGCTGATTGTGTAGTAACACAAACAAAAGTTCCAAGAAAAGTAATTGAAGCTTTAATTGATTTTTGTTTTAAAAACAATGTAAAAACAGTTTTAACCCCATGTCCAGCAAAAGGCTATGAGTTTAGTGAACCTTCAAACAAAGAGTTGCTTGAAAAAATTACATATATAACAGCAAATGCAGATGAAACAAAATTGATTATGGCTGAAGATAATGTTGAAAAAAGCATTGATAGATTGCCAAATTTAATTTCAACAGCAGGTAGCAAAGGTGTTTATTTTTGCGATGAAGAAGGTTTTTTTGTAAATGTTCCGGCAGTAGAACCAAGAGAGTTAAAAGATACAACTGGTGCTGGCGATACTTTTTGTGGTAACTTTATAGTGGGCTTATTAAATGGCCTTAACAAAAAAGAAGCTGTAAAGCGTGGCGTTTGGGCAGCTACTTTAAAACTTGAACATCTTGGTGCTCAACCAGGTATTCCTACAAAAAAAGAACTTGAAGAAAGAACAAAGTTTTAAGTTAAAAAACAAATTAAATAAAAAACAAAGGTTAAAGTAAAAATTTAATAAAGTTAAAAGAAAAAAACAGGAAAGTAGTTAAAAACTATATTCCTGTTTTTTTGTTTAGGTAATTAAAAAAAATTAAAATTGAGAAGCCAAAACATAATTTAAAATTTTTGTATAAGTAAATATTTTTGAAGAAGCAAACATCTTTAAATAATCATCATATATGGTTGCGTGGTAGAAAATTCTAAATGCCTCTGAGGTTAAAACTAAAAAGTTTTTTTCAAACATATGTGTTGGTTTTAATAGGTAAGAAGCTAAATTTAATTCACTTATATATGCCATAAAGTGAATTATGAATTTTACGATTTCTAAGAAGTCATCTTTTTTAAAAACATCTGTTAAACTAAAGTTTATAAGGTAAAAAAATATGTTTTTTAAATTTGAAACTTTGTTTGATAATTTTAAAACTTTTTTAAGTGCTTTTTTATAATTTAAAGTTTCAAAATCAATATTTGAATAATTATCAATTACAAAAAATATTTTTTTATCTGTATGTCTATGTCCTTCTAGTTCAGACAAGCAGTCAAGTTGAAAATCTTCAACAATATCAATATCGTTGTTTGGTTTAAAAGTTTTTAAAAGATTTTTAAAATACTCTTTTGTATAAGTTTTTTTGAATGTGTCAACATTTTCTTTTGTTGCAGGTATTTGGTTTAATAGTTCATGACTATCTTTTGCAAACATTAACATTAAATACATTTGTTTTGTTAAAGATATTTTTAAATTATAAACATACTTTGCTGTATCTCTTAATAAAAAGTAAAGTTCGTTTACATATTTGTCATATTTTTCTTCTTTAAATTTGTTTTCAATATAAGTTTCATCAAAATTAAATAACTTGTGTTTTCTTAATATTTTTAAAACTTCTGGGCATGAAAATAAGACATCGGTATATTTTATAAAAAATAAATTTTTTGTGTTTCGTGGATATTCTTTACATATATCACTTAAAAATTCTTCACCATAATTTTTTTGTATTTTACATAAACAATCTGTGCCTAAAAAAGGGCAATAACCTTTTTTTAGAATTATGCGTTTGTCAGAAATATTTTCTTTAATGTAATCACTAAATTCTGAGTGCATGTTCATATATTTGCTATATGTTGTTTTATCAAGCGTGATATTCCAACCTACGCAACAAGAGTTTGCACATTTATCGCAAGAGCATTTAAAATCTTTAAAATAATCTGGTTTTATATCTATTGTTTTCATTGTAAATAATTTTAGCACCATTTATTTTTTTTGTCATATGTTTTGATTAAGTGGTAATAATTTACATATCTTTCTTTTTAAAAGAATTTTTACCATAGTTAAAAAGTAAAAACAGAACACTCTCTTTATAAGAGAATTAAAAAATAGGTAACTCTCGTGAGAGTTCAATTCTAGTTTTAAGGTTTTAAAGTTTAGAGAAAATAATTAAAAAATCTCTTTAAAATTATTATATGTTTATATATATTTATGAAGTAATTTAATTTAAAAAAATTGCTAAGCAAAAAAAGCAAACAGGCAAATTTTGACTTTACAAAAAAAGAAAAGGATGAAAATAATGAGAAAATTTGAAATATCAACAGACAGCACTTGTGACCTTTATTGTGATGAAATTAAAAAGTATGAAATTGATGTTGCTGCTCTTGAATATGTTGTAACTAAGGACGACGATTTGAGTGAAGAAAAAGATTGCTATAAAAGTTATGATGAGTATGTTAACTTTTATGAAAGATTAAAAGCCGGTGCTATGGCAAAAACTTCTATTTTAAATGTGCAAGCTCACATTGATTTGTTTACTGCTATGGCAAAAAGAGGCGTAAAGACAGCAATTCATATTTGTCAATCTTATGGTTTAAGCCCAACACTTGATAATGCAAATAAAGCAATTGAAGAAGTTAAAAAATCTTACCCAGATATCAACTATGTTGCTATTGAAGCAAGAACAACAACCGTTGGAGAAGGTATGCTTGTTAAATGCGCTATCAAGATGAGAGATGAGGGTAAAACTCAAGAAGAAACTTTAAAGAAATTAGAAGAAATTAAACATTATATTCAACACTTTATTATGGCAAACGATTTAAAGTTTTTGGCTCGTGGTGGCAGAATAAGCAAAGCATCTGCAAACATTGGTTCAGTGTTTCAAATTAAACCTATTATTCAATTTGATAAAGAAGGTAAGTTGAAAGTTGTTAAAAAGGAAATGGGTGTTAAAAAGGCACTAACAGACATTGTAAACGATTATGCAAACTTTAGTTTAAACAAAGAGTTTCCTTATTGTTGCATTGTTCATACAAACAATGAGCCTCTTGCAAACAACTTATTTGAAATGTTAAAAACAAAGTATGGTATTGAACCAGAAATAAGAATTATGGGTCCTGTTATAGGTGCTCACGTTGGCCCTGGTGCTGTTGCTTTTGCTTTTATTAGCAACGAAGAAAGACCTTACTAATAAAAAAAGTAATGAAGATTAAAAAAATATACTACACATGTTTAATTTTGTGTGGTATATTTTTTATATGCAGATTTATTTTTAAGTTTGCTTTGTTGACAATAGAGTGAAACTAGACTAAAGGTAAAAGGAGGAAGAATAAAAAGGTGATATGCAATATTTGCCCAAGAAAGTGTAATGTTGACCTTGATAAAGCAATAGGCTTTTGTGGTAAGAAAGGTAATAAAATTAAAGTTGCAAAAGTTATGAGACACAAATGGGAAGAGCCAATTATTAGTGGTGAAAAAGGCAGTGGAGCCATATTTTTTGCATATTGCTCGTTGAAGTGTTGCTACTGTCAAAACTATCAATTATCACATTTGGGTGGTGGCAGAGAGTGTAGCGAAAATGAGCTTGCTGGCTTTATTGAAAAACTTGATAAAAGTAATGTTGAAAACATAAACTTTGTAACACCAACACATTATACAAACAACATTTTAAATGCTTTGAAGATTTATTCTCCTTCTGTTCCTATTGTGTGGAATACTAGTGGTTATGAGTTGGAAGAAAACATTGAAAGTTTAAAAGATGTTGTAGATATTTTTTTATTTGACTTTAAATATTTTAGCACTGAAAAGTCTATGGAATATTCAAAAGCAAAAGATTATTTTGAAGTTTGCTTAAAAGCTTTAAAAAAAGCAAGACAAATTATTCCACAAGACATTGTTGAAAATGGAAAGATGAAAAAAGGCATTATTATCAGGCATTTGGTTTTGCCGGGTAATAGTGAAGATAGCATAAAAATATTTGAAAAAATAAAAGAAGAAATTGGTGTAAATTTTTACATAAGTTTAATGAGTCAATATGTTCCTTTTTATAAAGCCAAAGAACACCCAGTTTTAAAAAATAAGATTAAGCCACTTGAATATAAAAAAGTGGTTAACAAAATAACAAAACTTGGTTTTGAAAAAGGGTTTATTCAAGACTTTGATAGTTCAAGTTGTGAATACACCCCAAACTTTGAAGACAACTTTTTTGAGTTGTAATACATATATAAAGCAGGTATATTTTGTTTTTTAACTTTAAAAAAATTTTTATATAAAACAAAAAAGATTAAAAGCATAAATAAGACTTGCATATATAAAGATAATATAAATAAATAAGTAATAAATAATTCATAAATAAAAAAAGGAAACATATAAAAATGAAAAATAATATTGAAGGTTTAATTGGAAATACTCCATTAATTAAAATAAATTACAAATATAAGGGCGAAGATAGAACTGCTTCGTTTAAGGCAGAGTGGTT
Source organism: Clostridia bacterium (assembly GCA_045637945.1). Lineage (GTDB taxonomy): Bacteria > Bacillota > Clostridia > Christensenellales > UBA1242 > UBA7862. The sequence goes on along the minus strand of JAZUAI010000023.1, from coordinate 3,610 downwards.
TAACTTAACCGGCTCTACAAAAGATAGGGTTGCTTATCAAATTATTACAGATGCAATTAAAAACAAAGAGTTAACTGAAGGCATGCCAATTGTTGAAGTTACAAGTGGTAACATGGGTTTATCTTTGTGCGCAGTTGCAAAATCATTTGGTATTAAAACAGTTATATTTATGCCAAAGTTTATGAGTGAAGAAAGAAAAACTCTTTTAAAAATGTATGGGGCAGAACTTCATTTAACCGAAAGTTTTGCTGATGCTTTTGAAAAAGCTGAAGAATATGCAAAAGCACACAATGGTTATTTATCAAAACAATTTGAAAATCCAAGCAATGCTGTTGCACACGAAGCTGCTGGTGAAGAAATTATTTTACAAAGTGGTGGAGATGTTCCTGTGTTTATTGCTGGTATGGGAACAAGTGGAACTTTAATGGGCATAGGCAAAGTTTTAAAACAAAAATTAAAAACTCGTTTAGTTGGGCTTGAACCTGATGCTTCACAAGTTTTTTCAAGGGGATATTCTTTGGGCGAACATAAAATACAAGGTTTGTCTGATGACCTTATTCCAAAACTATTTAAAGAAGATGAAGTTGAATATCTTGTAAGGGTTACTGATGACGACGCAATTGCTATGGCTCAAAAACTTGCAACAACTTTTGGTTTTGCCGTTGGTATTTCTGGTGGCGCAAACTTTATTGGGGCAGTTTTGACAGGAGAGAAAAACGTTTATTCAGTTTTTCCTGATGATAACAAAAAATATTTATCAACAGATTTGTCAGTAAATATTTCAACAGAACTTGTTGATAATATTGAACTTATTGATTTTGAAATAGTAAGATAATAATAAAAAAAACTAATAAATTTGGGTATTTTAAAACAAGTGTAAAGCGTTTAAAAAACTAAAGAATTTTGCTGTTTTGTGGGGTGATAAAACCCTTTAAAATAGTGCAAACTATGCGTTTTATAGTTAAAGTGCCCAAATTTATTTTTAATATTGACATATAATTGGCCGTATGTTAAAATTCTACTGATATAAGATGGTTTAAGCCATACATTTTTTTTGTAAGGAGATTTAAAAATGTTTCAAACCTTTTTAAATATTTTGGGTGTAATCGGAATTGTTATAGTAGCAGCTTTTGTTATTGTATTCTTATCAGACCTATTTATTTCAATTGTTGATGGCACAAATGGTATTTTCTTTAAAAGAAATAAAAACAAAAACGACTACGAAGATGATGATGACGATGAAAAACAAATTACAAGAAGGCCTGTTTTATTAAATAAACCTCACGAAGACACTGAAGAAGAAAAAAGAGCTAAAAGACAAAAAGAAGAAGAGGAAGAAAGGGCTAGACAACAACGTCTTGAAGATGAAAGAAGAGCTAAAGAGGAAGAAGAAAGAGAAATTGACCTTGAAGCTGCTAGACGTGAAGAAGAACTTGCAAGACAAAATGCAAATAGACAAAATGTTGTTAACCAAAGATCTGAAGCTCAAGAAAAACCTAAACAAGCTATTGTTACTCCTCCACCTGCACCTAAAGCAGAAGAAAAAGAAAGTGAAGAAGATATTGATAGCTTAATTTCAGAAATTTCAAAACAAACTCTTGCAGAAATTTCAAAACAAGAAGAAATTTTCAAAGCTCAAGAAGAAAAAATTAAAGCCGAAGAAGAAAAAATCAGAGCTGAAGAAGAAAAAGCTAAAGCTGAAGAAGAAAAAGCTAGAATTGAAGAAGAAAAAGCAGCTATGGCTCAAAAACAAAAAGATCTTGAAGAATCTATGGCTAAGAGAGAAAAAGAGCTTGAAGAAGAAATTGCTAAACTTAAACAAGAAATTGATAGTGATAAAGAAACTATTAAATCTTTGGAAGATCAAGTTAAAAATCAACCTGAACCAGAAGTTAAAACTGTTAAAGTTGCAATGGGCAAAAAAGAAGATCTTGAAAGCAGATTGGAAGTTTTAAGACAAAGACTTAAAGATAACGAAAAAGAACTTTCTGCAAACAGAAAAGAATATAACCCATTAAGAAGAGTTAACTTAACTCTTGAAAACGACAAGAAAAAATTAAGAAGAAAAGAAGCTATTGTTGCTAAACAAAAAGTTGTTTTGTATGGCGTAAACAATTATGTTGATATTGATGAAGAAAAAGCTAAAAAACTTTCAGAAGAACTTGATTTGTTGGAAGGCTTAAGACTTTCTGTTCAACACTGTGAAGAAGTTATGCAAAAGAACAAAGATAGATATCCTATCTTAGAAAGAACAAACAAATTCTTATTAAAGAGCAACGCAGAAATCAAAGAAGATATCGCTAACATTGAAGCTCAACTTAGAGAAATTGAAGAAAACGAAAACAACGGTGAAGGCGAAAACGAATAATAAAAACAAAAAGAACCAACTTAAAACTTGGTTCTTTTTTTTATGCTTTAATTTGGTTTTGGTGTGTGGGGATAGATATCTTTTTATTTAATTGTTAAAAAAGTTTTGGGGTGGTATAATAACAAAGATAAATTTTTTGATAAACAAAAGAGTAGATATTTTTTATTTTAAAAGGTGAAAAATGAGATTTAGTTTTTTTAAAGCAAAAAATGTTTTGCCACAAAAACATAAAAAGGTTAAAGTTGGTCTTGCTCTTGGTGGTGGTGCAAGCAGGGGTATTGCTCACATAGGTGCCCTAAAGGCTTTTGAAGAAAACAACATTGATTTTGACTTTGTTGCAGGAACAAGTGTGGGTTCAATTATTGGTGCTTGTTATGCAAGTGGCTTAAAGGCTGATGAAATTTTAAAGATTGCAAAAAGTTTGGATGTTAAAGATATAAGAAAAAGCAAATTTTTTATGCCTTCAAAAACTGAGGGTATTGAAAAGCTTATTAAAGACAACTTAGGTGACGTTGATGTTTCTAGCCTTAAAAAGCCTTATTGTGCTGTTGCTGTTGATTTAATTAGTGGTAATGAAGTTGTTATTACAAAAGGCCCTCTTGCGCTTGCTACGGCCGGTAGTTGCGCTATTCCGGGGGTGTTTAATCCTGTTGTTTTTAATGACTTACATTTAATTGATGGTGGTATTCAAAACAATATTCCATCAGATATTCCAAGACATTTTGGTTGTGATTATGTTATTGCTATTGATGTTAACTCAACTAGAGGTGGTGGAACAAAATCTTTAAAACTTATTGATATTTTAAAAGCAACCATTGATATTATGGGCAAGAGCAATTGTATTAAAGGTTATAACGATGCAGATATTATAATAAAACCAAGTTTGAAGAAATATAAATCAACAAAACTTGATGATGTTGAGGCTATGTTTGCTGAAGGTTACCAAGCAGCAATTGATAACATACCAAAGATACTAGAACTTATTTCTAAAAAACCTGTTAGGGCCTACAAGAAAAAATATAAAGATATTGATAACCGAAAACCAAAAATTATTTAAAGTTAAAGGGGTTTTATATAAGATATTATATATATAAATATATTTAGGTAGATATATATAACTAAGGTTAACATTAAAAAACAAACAAAAGAAAAGAAGAAAAAAATAAAAGACAAGTATTCAAAACTATATGTAGAAAAAAAAACTATATATAGAGACAAAACTTGTTTTTTTTGTTATGTAAA
>JAZUAI010000022.1:0-45949 GCA_045637945.1 Clostridia bacterium | reverse complement strand
AAAATGATATAAAATTGACATTGTTATGTCAATTTTTGTTTTTTAAACGAAAATTTTTAATACGACAAGTTAAAAAATAAGTAAATAAAAAAAACAATTTAAGAAAACTTTTCTTAAACTGTTTTTTTTGATAATAAAATAATTAAAAAAAATACACCCAAACTGGTTTTAAATTTTATTTATATTCTTTTTACACCATGAACGCTTTTTGCAATTAGGACATTTTAAATAACGAGTAGTTCCTCTATGCATTGCCCACAAAGCTTGTGAATATGTTGGAACAACTTCATGCCCACATTTTTTACATTTGTAAGAGCCTACACTTACTTCAAGTTTTAAAGCATAAAAACAAGGTATTAAAAAAACAACACACAAAGCAAGTATTGATACTAATTGCCAAACCCCTTCAGGAATTAGGAATGCAGATATAAAAATACCAGCAAATAATGCAATCATGCTAACAGCCATAATAACCCACATAGAAGTCCAGATTATTTTATTTTTTTGGTGAATTTCATTTATCATATCATACAACAAAGATTTATTTTGATTTTTATTTTTTTCAACACCTCTTTCACCAGTTAAAAGTTCATTTAAAGTTACATCTAAAACTTCACATAATTTTAAAAGAGTATTTGTATCTGGAATACCTTTACCGTTTTCCCATTTAGAAACTGTTTTTTCGCTAACAAAAATTTTTTCAGCAAATTTTGCTTGTGTCAATTTTTTTGCTTTTCTTTCTGTAGCAATAAACTCACCTATTTTATTATAATCCATATTCCCTCCTAATTTTTACAAAAGTATTATATCATCCTTTTTTTTATAATTTAACCAAATAAAAAGTAAAAAACTCTACAAAATTACCGATTTTATAAAAATGATATTTATTTAATAACTTTACATTACAAAAACATTAATACCTAATAAAAAGTTTAAAAATTCTATTTAATAAAAAAGAGCTAGAAAACAATTTCTAACTCTTTTTATCGTTTTTTTATTTATTTGAATTAAAAACAAAATTTTATTTATCTATATTATTTTGTTTTCTTTTTAGTATTCTTTTTTGTTTGTTTTGGTTTTTCTTCTGTTGTTTTAGGTTTTTCTTCTTCTAAACTTTCTTCTTTTTGTTTAGCAGTTACAGAAGATGTTTCTTCTTGTTTATTTTCTAAAACAGAATTATCTGCAGTTTCTTTACAAGTATTGTTTTTATTTTTTCTATCCAATAACCAACCCAAAAACATAATAGCTGCAAAAACAATTAAATAAAATAATACTGGGAAAGCAAATTTGCCTGTTTCTGCCATTGATTGTTGATACATAAATACACCATGACCCATAATTGCACAGAAAACCATAAACACACAAGCAATAATAGCCATAATAGGCAAAACAAATCTTCTAAATTTATTTTCAGTTTTTTCTTTTATAATCCAATTTATAAAAATAGGAATATAGAAAGCATAAATAGTAATAATAGGCAATTCTGAACTATCAAAACTAAACAAACCAAACCAAGGAGTTGTTAGGTTTGCACCATAGAAATATAATAACCATAATCCACAACATAACAATCCTACCCAACAAGAGTTTGTTGGCATATCTGTGTGAGGATCAACTTGTTTTAAAGCCTTTGGATTTGGGCCACAATCACGAGTTGCAATACCATACATAGCTCTTGTTGAACCCATTGTTAAACCGTTTAAAGTTCCAAGACAAGAAACCATAACAAAAACAGTTAAAATAGTTCCACCAACATTACCAAAAATGTTGTTTACTGCAAGAGTTACACCAGATTCAGCAAGATCTGCAGTTGCTGCTGCGCCTGCAACACCAATAAAGTATAAAACATAAATAGCAATAATTATAATTGAACCAAATAATAAAGCTTTTGGAAGATTCTTTTTTGAATCTTTAATTTCTGAGTTAATTGAAGTTGCAACAATCCAACCTTCATAAGCAAAAGCTGTTGCAACAATTGCTTTAAATAAACCACTATCACCAGTTGCGGCTGATGTTGCAGCTGTAAAGTTTTCAACCGTAATGCCTGTTGCTAAACCATAAATTGAACCTACAATAATCATAATTAAAAGAGGAATCAATTTAATGATTGTTGTTGAAATTTGAAATTTTCCTGATAGTTTTGGAGCTAATGAGTTTAATACAAAAGAAGATATCAAAAGTGTGCCTGCAATAGTCATACACTCTGCACCAGCGATATCCCAACCAATTAATTCACAAAAATATCTTGCACTTACCCAAGCAAGAACTGATGTCATTGCTGGATAATAAATTGTTGCCATAAACCAACCCATGTAGTAAGAATATTTTTTACCACAAGTTGCTTCTGCATAGTCTATAGCACCATTAGTTTTTTCGTGCTTCGTTGCAATAACTGCAAAAGCACATGCACAAATAACCATTGCAATACCGCCAATAATCCATGCAAGAATACCAGTCCACATATTACCACCGGTTGCTTTAAGGATGTTTTGTGCTTTAAAGAAAACACCGCTACCAATAACAATTCCAATAACCATTGCAATCGCTGTAAATAAACCGTATTTTTTCTTTAATCCTGTTTGCTGTTCCATAATAAAATTTTCTCCTTATATTTCTTTGAATCTTTTAAAACAAAAAGAGTTTCTGTCAAAAACCAGAAACTCTTTTAAATCTTTTTAAATATTATAAACTATAAAACTTAAATACAATTTAAATTGTTTTTGACATACCAAAAAATTTGCCCTTATTGCAAATAAAGACAATCGCAAATTTATTAAGATATGCAAAAACTGAATTTGTCATAAAAAATCCCTTTATGTCACCTTTATAACAATAAACACGTTACCTTGTCAAACATTATTTTAATTTTTTTAAATTTTAAAGATTTTTTTAATGTTTTTCAAATATTTGTTAAAAAGTAAATTTTTAAAAAACTTTTTTCAAATATTTGTTAAAAATAAAAAAAGTATGCAATAATAAATTAACAATTCATTTATAGGAGGTATTAAAATGGATTTAGGATTAAAGGATAGAGTGGTTATTATCACAGGAGCCGCCTCGGGAATTGGCAAAGCCATTACCTTTGCTTATGCAAACGAAGGCGCAAAACTTGCTCTTGCAGACATCAACCTTGAAGGACTAAAAGCTCTACAAAAAGAACTAAAAGTAGATGTCTATATTGAAAAAGTAGATATCACAGATGCAAACGCTTGCAAAACTTTTGTTAACAACGTTGCAAAAACTTTTGGTAAAATTGATGTTTTGGTTAACAATGCTGGAACAGCACTTATGGGTGATATGGAAACTTTCCCAGAAGAAATTTTCCGTAAACATGCCGAACTTATGATGTATGCCCCAGTTCGTCTAACAAACCTATGTATTCCTCACTTTAAGAAAAATGGTTGGGGAAGCGTTGTAAACACTGCTTCAATCTTTGGTAAACAACCTGGTGGCTTAATTAGTTATGATACTATTAAAGCTGCTGATATTATGATTACAAAAGATTATTCTTCTTACTGTGCTCCATTTAATGTTAATGTAAACGCAGTTTGCCCAGGCCCTGTTGATACCCCACTATGGCATGCCGATGGTCAATTAGGTGACCAACTTGCTTCTGCAACCGGTATGGGTAAAGAAGAAGCTATTGACTGGTTTGCAAAAACAAATATTCCTATGGGAAGATATGCAAAACCTGAAGAAATTGCATCTGCTACAGTTTTCCTTTCAAGCGTTCCTGCTCACTACATTACAGGCGTTGCTCTTAATGTTGACGGCGGAATGGTTAAATGCTGCTTCTAATATAAAAACTCAATAATATACAAATTAAAAAATCTAAAAAAGATTATCATTGTTAAATAACAATTAAAAATTATTGTATTGAAAAAATCCACTAGAAATTCTCTAGTGGATTTTTTATTCATCTTTTTTAACTTTAAAAACAACTGCCCCACTTAAAAAATAAAACCCAAACCAAACACATTGTTTAGTTTAGGTTTTAAATGGCGGAGCACTAGCGATTGTGTGTGCACGCCAAATTAACAAAAGTTGAGATTGGTTTTGTCTGTTTTAATTATTTAATAGGTATTTGAATTATAGTTAAATAATCTTCTTCGCTCTCACAATCCCAACATCCATTTACATAAACTTCTCTTGGCTTGTCGGCAATAGTGTATCCTTTTTCTTTAATATAATTTAATGCAAAAGCATAAACATCTCGAAGTTTAGAGTAAGGGCCTTTATGATCTACGCTTATCGCTTTTGTTTCTGGTATTATTTTGAATTTAATATTTTCACTTTCTTTTCCAAATTCTTCAACCGCTTCCAAATATTCAATTTCAATATTGTTTTCTTGATATTCTGGAGCTTCATAGGTTACATAACAATAATTCTTACATTTTAAGTTGGGATTATTTTTTCCACATTCTTGACCGGCTTCTAATGCAAACTCAAACAATTTGGATGTATTTTCAATTATTCCGTGTCTATAATATACTTTAATCTCTGGCAATACAGTTTCTTTTGCTTGATATTTATTCATATATTCTCCCTTATCTATTTGTCTTATTATATTTTCTATAAGAATTAAATTGTCTTTACTGCGTTTTATTTCGTTTTCAATAACTTTTAACCTATCTTGCAGCGCTATTTTTAGGTCTTTACCACTGATAACCTGTTTGATTTCATTTATAGAAAGTCCAAGTTCTCGAAGTTCTAATATTATTGCAAGTTTGTTAAAATCTTCCATAGAGTAATATCTGTATCCATTGTCCTCTACACGACTTGGCTTAAACAAATCAATCTCGTCATAAAATCTTAAAGTCCTAACATTTGTTTTTGCTAGTTTTGAAAATGCACCAATAGTAAACATAATTTTCTCCTTATTATCTACATCTTAAAGTATCTCGTAACGAGAGAGTCAATCATATTTAAAAATTATTTTTATTATATCACAAAATTTTTAATTTTTATCAACATCAATCAAAAAAGCCCACAAGTTAATGTGGGCTTTTAAAATGTTACTTAATCCAGTTTCCGTGTTCACCTCTTTTTATATTCAAGTAGTGAATTGATTGTTTGGGAATGAACTTTATTGTAGGTATAACGATAGCAGGAACACCTTTTAGACAAAAATAAAAGAACTGCGTGTGCGAACGCAGTTCCGATTGGCGGAGAAGGCGAGATTCGAACTCGCGCTCGCTGTTACACGACTAATCCCTTAGCAGGGGATCCCCTTGGGCCTCTTGGGTACTTCTCCAAAAAAACGAACTTTGATGTTCGTTTTTTTTGTCCTTATTTGGACATCCATGGCGGAGAGTTAGGGATTCGAACCCCAGTTAGCTTTCACTAAAACGGTTTTCAAGACCGCCGCTTTCGACCGCTCAGCCAACTCTCCTTATCTATTTAATTTTGCACAAAAAAGTAATAATTATTTTTTGCACATATTGTATTATACACATTTAAATTCTTTTTTCAACTATTTTTTTTTAATTTTTATATTTTCTTTTTAAACATTTTATTTTAAGTGTTTTGATTTTGCGTTTAAATCGTGTTAACATACTTATATAAATACTTTTTTATAAAGGAAACTAAAATGGAAATTGTAATTAGAAGAGCCACTCACCTAGATGAAGAAGCTTCATTAACTATTAGGTATAAAGCATGGTTAAAGGCTTATAATCATATTTTTGGCGAAGACAATATAAATAAATTTTTTTTAAACAGATTTGCTGACACTGCTTACAGGCAAGAAAGTGCAAGAAGAATTGATGAAAATCCAAACTATTATATGGCTTGTGATGGAGACACCCCTGTTGCTGTTTTAATTATGAATTTAGACAAAGAAAACCTACACAACAATGAAGTTGTTTGTTTTTATTGCCACCCAGATTATCAACGCAACGGCATTGGTCAAAAACTTTTTGATTTTGCAAAAAATGTGTTTAAAGAAAATGACATAAACTATTTTGTTGTTGAAGCTTTAAAAGAAAATTTTATAGGCAATAACTTTTACACAAAACATGGGGGCAAAATATTTAAAGAGTTTAAAAAAGAAATTTGCTATACAACTGCCGATATGGTTGTTTTTGAATTTAAAATTTAATATTAAAAAAACAAATATAAACGCATACAGATTTTTCTGTATGCGTTTTTTATTTTTGTGACATTTTTTATAGTTTTTTAATATATATTACAATAATGATTTTTTAGGATTTTTAAATGAATAATTTAATAAAACTACAACTTGCAACCGAAGCTTTAAACAGCTTAATTGCATCAACATCTTCAATGGGTTTTACAAAAAATAGTAAAACCTTAAATGTTTTGCTTTTTCAACGCAAACAGCTTGAAAATTTTAATTTTAAAATTGTAGATAAAATTTTAAATAATTATGCCCCACTACTAAAAAAGAGAGGTTTTTAAATGCAAAATCAAGAACAAGAAAAAATACTTTTAAAATATTCTTTAACACAAAAAGAAATTGAAGACATAACTCAAACAATTTTGCACACTTTAACCTATAACAAATTACCATCATCTTCCCCACTTGCGATTATTGTTGGAGGTCAACCAGGGGCTGGAAAAACAGCTTTAATAAATTACACCTCTTCGCTTTCAAGTGAAAAAGATTTTATAACAATAGACAACGACTTTTTTAGAAACTTTCACCCAAAAGCAAGAGAAATTAAGGCTAACTGCCCTCAATATTTCACTCTTGCAACCGATCAACTTGGTATGGGCATTACTTCAAATGTAATTAATTATTGTGTTGATAATAAATATGATATTATTTTACATCAAACATTAAAAAATAGCAGGATTGGAGATGATGCTATAGCTCAATTAAGAGACAGTGGCTATACTGTAGGAGTAAGAGTTTTTGCTGTTCCATTTTACGAAAGTGCAATGTCTCAAATTGAAAGATATTTAGGGCAAGCCGAAAAACTTGGTTATTGCAGATACGCTACCCCCGAAGGACATTTAACTGCATATTTAGGTTTGCCAAAAACAGTTGACTATTTAGAACAAAATGGGCTTTATGACTTTTTGCAAATTTATAAAAGAAGCAAAGATATTTCACACCCAAAGCTTGTTTATACAAAGTTTAACCCTCAAACAGAAGAAAAAACATTAAGTGTTTTATCAAATTGCGAAAACGCACCTTATGAAACAAACACAAATGGTTTTTTATCGGCTAAAGATGCTGTTTTAAAAACAAGGGCTTTTGAAGCAAAAAAATTAAAACCTGAAGTAGAAAGCAGAATAACCGAAGCTACTTTAAACCCCTACAACAACCCAAATATTCAGTTGAGAATTGATGAACTTGAACAATCTTTATCTATAACCAACTCAAACAAACCTTTACCTTTGCAAATTTTAGAAATCAAACCTTTTGAAAATAAGCCTGATGTAAACGAATATATAACAAGTTTAAAAGAAAGTTTTTTACATACACAAAATAGTTCTGTAGGCATTCAACAATTTTGTAATAATGCCCAAACAATTAGCACACAGGAACAAGTTTAAAAACTTAAAAGAAAAAAAGAGAGTAATAATCTTACTCTCCTTTTTTGTTTATTTTAATATTTTTATTGCATAAAGTTTTCTTACAAGTTTTATACCTTTAGGTGTTGAGTTTTTATTTACATATTCTTGCAATTTTTCAAAATCTTTTTCTCTATCAAAATAATTTAAAATTGGTGTGCGTTCAAGCAAATATATTAAATCATCTATAGTCTTATAATACTCAATTTGTTCAAAGTTTAGTATCTCAACTTTTGTAAAATTATAACTTAAAATTTCTTTTATTGTTTTTTGTTTTACAGACTGTTTTTTGTTATAACTTTGGCCTCTGTTAAAAAGCTTTTTTAACTCCCAACAATCTTCTTTATCAATGTCTTGAGATACAAAATAACCCCCAAATTTTAGGCTGTTGTAGATTACTTTTGTTTTTACGCCACAATGTCTTGAAACAAGTAAATCAAGTGAATTTGGGGCAATTTCGGGCTTATTTGAGCCGTCTTTACACATTGTTTTAAATTTTTTAGCATTTTTACCACAATATTGTTGTATGTTTTGATTTGCTTTAAAAATCATTTCTTCTTCATTATCAATCAACAAAATTTGTTTGGCTTTGCCATAATTTTTGCAAGCTTTTTCAGCACTTCCACAACCAATATCAGCCATAACAGTTTCAGGTGTTATGTGGCTTTTTACTTCTTCATAATAATCAAAATTAACAGCTTGTTCCATTGTGTAATTTATGTGGTCAAAACACCAACCAATTTCTTTTGCAACTTTTTTATAATTAAATTCTTCCATAATAATATCCTTAGTTTTTTATATTTTTGGTTGTATAAAAAAATTAAAACCTCCTTTATTCAAAACAGCAAAAAACAACCATAATAATTGCTTATTTGATTTATTTTTTTGCCATTCATAAAGAAGATTTTAACCTAGTCTTTATTATTATTCTTATGCAACACATCGCGAATGGACGAATTGAAATGTTACATTTATTTTTTAACATATTTTTTTAATATTTGTCAATATTTGCTTTTTACAAATTATTGTAAATGCTTTCAGCAACTTTAATTCCGTCTTGCGCACTAGACATTATGCCCCCAGCATAACCAGCACCCTCTCCAATTGGATAAAGCCCTTGAATGTTGCTTTGATAATTTTCATCTCTTAAAATCGTTAACGGACAGCTTGAACGTGATTCAATTGCAATAAGCAAATTTTCTTCTCTTGCAAAGTTTTTTAATTTTTTATTTAGTTCAATTAATCCTTCTTTTAAACTTTCAGCAACAAAATCTGGCAAGCATTTTTCTATTTTACAAAATTTTAAGTTTGGTCTGTAAGTATAATTTATGTTTGTTTTTACATCTTTATTGAAAACAAAACTACCAACACTTTCTGCTGGGGCACAAAAGTTTTTGCCACCAAGTTCAAAAGCAAGTTTTTCATATTTTGCTTGGTAATATATGCCTGCTAGTGGATTATCACTATTGTAATCTTCTGGGGTTACATTTACCAAAACTGCACTGTTTGCGTTTTCTTTATCTCTTCCAAAATTGCTCATACCATTTGTAACAATTTCACCTTCGTTACTACTGCTTGCAACAACTTCTCCACCTGGGCACATACAAAAAGTAAAAACTGACCTTCCATTTGGCAAATGACATACAAGTTTATAATCGGCGTTTGGAAGTCCCGGCACTTTTTCACTGCCATATTGACTTAAATTTATATCACTTTGCTTTTGCTCAATTCTTACACCCATGGCAAAAGGCTTTTGTTTTATTTCTGCTTTTTTGTTATAAAGCATTTCAAAAGTTTCTCTTGCACTGTGACCAACACACAACAATACGTAATCTACATCAATAACGATTTCTTCTTGTGTTTTAACTTTTTCTAATACAACACCTGTTATTTTGTTGTTTTTTATACATAAATCTTTAAGTTTTGTAGAAAACAAAAATTCTCCACCAAGAGATTTAATATGTTCTCTTATATTTTTTACTATTTGTTTTAAATTGTCACTACCAATGTGAGGCTTGTTTAAATAAGTTATTTCTTTTGGAGCGCCAAATTTGTAAAACTCTTGAACAACCACCTTGCAATAATCGTTGCTTAAATTTGAATTTAGCTTTCCATCACTAAAAGTTCCTGCCCCGCCTTCACCAAACTGAACATTTGAATATTTGTTTAATTTACCGTTTTGCCAAAAATTTAAAACATCTTTTTCTCTTTGCTCAACAGGTTCACCTTGTTCAACAATAATTGGCTTTAAACCCATTCTTGCCAAAGTTAGAGCAGCAAACATTCCACTTGGACCAAAACCAACAACCACAAACTTTTTTTCTGTTTGCTTTTGTTTGTATTCAAGTTTTTTATCTACTTTTGCATAATTATATTTTGCAAAACGCTTTTCTAAATTTCCATTTAAATTTAAACCCACTGAAGCAACATATTTAATATTTGGTTTCTTTCTTGCGTCAACCGAAAGTTTCAATAATTCAAAGTTTTTTACATCTTCTTTTTTTAACTTTAAAGTTTTGCAAACAGAAAATAAAATATCATTATCTGTATATTTTATTGGCAAAGTTACTTGATCTAACTTAATCATAAACTCTCCCCCACTATTTGGCCACTTGTCCAGGCCCATTGCAAGTTATAACCACCACAAGCACCGTCAACATCACAAATTTCACCAGCGAAATACAAGTTTTTAATTTGCTTGCTCATCAAGTTTTCATCTAAGTCATTAAGAGAAATTCCACCAGAAAAAACTTGGTTATTATCAAAACAACCATCAACTTTAAAAGTTAAATTTTTAATTGTTTTTGTTAATTTTAAAAGCTGTTCTTTTGTTAAATTTAAAGAATTTATATTTGTGTTAATTTTTGTTTGTTTAAAAATTTCATTTGCCAAAGCGTTTTGAAAAAATCCAACAAAAAATTTATCAAGGTTAACATTTAAAGATTTTCTATCTTCAAGTTTTTTTGCAAGTTCACTTTCAGTTATATTTGGAAGCAAATCAATTTTTATTGTTCCATCAAAGTTTGAATTTCTTGCAAAAATTGTTGATAGGTTGAAAATAACAATTCCACTTAAGCCACCATCTTTAAACAAAACTTCACCCTTTTCAGTTTTTGTTTCGGTTTTATTTGAAGCTGTAACCAAAACATCACTAACCTTGATACCATTTAAATCTTTAACATCTTTACTTTTTAAAGCAACTAAACTTGGTGTATAAGATTTGTATTTTAAATTCAATTTGTTAAGTATGGCGTTTAGGCTATTACCACCTGTTGCAATAACAAGTTTTTTGCAATTAAAAACTTCTTTATCTGTTTTAACTACAAATCCACCACTTACAACTTCAATATCTTCAACTTTGTTATCTAAAAACAAATCTGCTTTTTTATTCAATGAAGCAGATAAAACATCAACAACAGATTTTGCACTGTTAGAAATTGGATAACACCTACCCTCTTCATCAAAAAAAGTTTCTAAACCCAAAGAGTTAAAAAACTTTAAAGTTTCAAACTGTGAAACCCTTTCAAAATAAGTTTTTAAGTTAGCATTATAAAAAGTTTTATCAATATTTTTATTAGTTAAATTACATCTGCCATTGCCAGTTACTAAAAGTTTTTTTGCTGGTTTTGAAAAAGCATCAATAACAGCAACACTTTTTTGTTTTGTTTTTAGCGCAGCCATAACACCACTTGCACCACAACCAATAATTACAACTTCATAATTTTTCATTTTTCTTACTTATTTTCCTTTTATTAAAAATAATATAACACACCTTTTAATATTTTTCAAAAAAAAGCTTGCAACATTTAATTTATTATTAAAGTTTTTAATAATATATTTTTTATGATATACTCAGTGTAATACATAAAAGGATTTAAAAAAATGATTGGAATTTACGATATTGACAAAGCTTGCCCTACTTGCTATAAAGAGCGCTTAAACATTTATAAAGATTGTGGTTTTAATGAAATTGCTTTGTATATTGACAACAGTTATTTAAATAAAGATGAAACTTACACTCAAATTATAAACTACGCAACTTCAATAGGTTTAACAGTAAAACAAGTTCATATGGATTACAACATTTCAAACTTTATTTGCGATGAAAACTCAAATGAATATTTTGATTATCTTGAAGAAAAAATTAAAGAGTGTGAAAAATTAAATATTGCTTATTTAGTTGCTCACGCAAGCAAAGGCAACGAACCACCAGAAATATCAAATATTCAACTTGACAAATTAAAAAATTTAACACAACAACACCCAAAAGTTTGTGTATGTTTTGAAAATGTAAGGGTTAATAATAACCTAGATAAAATTTTAAATTTAAAATTAGATAATGTTAAATTTTGTTTTGATTTAGGCCACGCCCATTGTTATGGAAACGAAAAAGAACTGTTTGAAAAATATAAAAATTTAATTGCCTGCACACACCTACATAACAACCTTGGAAAAGACACCCACAACCTATTAAATGAAGGTGAAATTGATTATAAATATTTTTTAAAAGAACTTAAAAATATTTCACAAAAACAAAACATTTCAAACTGCTTAGAGTGTTTCCCAGAATACGGTAAAACTTTAACAAAAGATGAATTTATATCTTTTGTTAAAAATTGCTACACTTCACTTAAATAAAGGAATTTATAAAAATTAGTTTTAAAAAAACACAATAGTTTTTCTATTGTGTTTTTTATAATTATAAAAATTAAATTTTTTATTTTTTATGAAATCTATTTTGAAGAACTTTTTCTATGATACCATTTAAAATACTCTATATTATTTATATTTCTTTTAATATCTTCCCTCGGACACATAAGCATAATTATATTATATATTTTTTTAGTTAAATCTATGTTTATTTGATTGTTTTCAGTAACAAAAGAAAGCCAGCTAAATCTCACATTGCGAACGGTCTCTTTTGCCTCTAATATATCCTCCCATCTTATATATACAATTTGCTTTTTGAAATATTTAACCTCTATCCCTTCCATTGAGAAAACAACTTTTGAAGTTATTCTTTTATCTATAAAGAGCATATAAATGAATGTAACAAATAAATAAAGTGAATAAAAAATTATAAATACTGGAAAAGAATTATTTTTAATAATATCAATTATTTCCCAAATAGGAACTATCAATGAAACTATAATTATTGTTATGTAAAAATGAAATTCCTTAGTATGTTTCCAAAATTTAACTTTCATACATCACCCTTAAAACATATCTTATTTTTTAATTTTACGACAATATTATTACTAATTCAATAGTTTATATTTATTTTTCTAAAATTGCAAAACCGTATGGTTGCAAAACAATTTTTTTGTTTGATGTTTTTTTAGTTATATAATTTGTAAGTTTTTCACCAACATCAATTGTTTGTGTGTTTTCACTGCAATTTGTGTAAATAACAATTTTGTTTTTGCCTTCAACTCGTTCAAAACCAAAAACATTGTTGTTTGCCAAAAGTATATTTAGTTCGCCTTTTTTAAACACTTTGTTTTTTCTTAAATTGCCTAAGAAAACATACCAATTTTTTAAAGATTTGTTTTGGTTATTCCAAGGAAAACACACTCTGCAGAAAGGTGCACCCTCACCTTTTAAGCCTTGTTCATCACCATAAAAAACACAAGGAACACCCATAACAGCAAATTGTAAAAGAGTTGCTATTTTTAAAAGTTTTATAGCCTGAGTTTCATCATTGTTTGTTGCAGACAATAAAACTGAAAGTATTCTTGAGGTATCATGTGTGCCCAAAATATTCATTAAATTATCTTGAACATCTTTTGGATAATGGTCTTTTATTAAATAAAGTGTATTTTTTAAATTTTCACAATTTTTTGTTGTTACATAATTTATAATAGCATCTTTAATTGGATAGTTCATAACAGAATCTAATTCATTACCCAAAAAATATTTTTTGCGCTCATCATAAGCAATTTTGTTTGAAGCATCTTCCCAAACCTCACCCAAAATTAAAGCATCTTTTTTATTACGCTTAATACTTGCACAAATTGGCTTTAAAGAATTTTGCAACAACTCATCAACAACATCTAATCTAAAACCTAAAATGCCAAGTTTCATATATTTGTCAATTACGCCATTTTTGTTTGAAATGAAGTTTGCAAAACTTTGATTACCTTTTTTTATTTGAGGCAAACTTTCAATACCCCACCAAGTTTTGTATTTATTTGGGTATTCATCAAACTCAAACCAATCAAAATATTTTGATTTTTTGCCCTGAAATGCGCCCACTTCTTTATAGTTTGAGTATTTGTTAAAATAAACACTATCGCTGCCTACATGGTTAAATACGCCGTCTAAAATGATGTTTATGCCTTGTTTTTTTGCTTTTTTTACTAAAGAAGCAAAATCTTTTTCACTGCCAAACATACTATCAATTTTTAAATAATCGGCAGTATTGTATTTGTGATAACTGCTTGCTTCAAAAATTGGACTTAGGTATAAGGTTGAAACATTTAAAGATTTTAAATAATCAAGTTTCTTTTCAATACCCTTTAAATTTCCACCAAAACACTCTTTATTAATTTTTAAAAAGTCGGTAGAATTTTTTGTTATTTCGCCGCCCCAATCATCTCTTAAAACAAGGTCAAATCTTGGAGTAACTTTACCTTCTTTTCTAAACCTATCAACAAAAATGTGATACATTACCCCACCTTGATAAGAAGGGTCAACTTTTGAAGTTTTTTCATAAACAAGTTGTTGAAATTTGTTTTGTAAACAACCTGTTGGTTCAACATCAAAACTTGCAGTTTTTTGCAAATAAAATTTGTGTTCGCCTTGGTAAACTTCAAAAAAATACCAATATAAACCAGGTCTATCAAAATTAACTGTTATAGTATATTCAATGCAGTCTCCATTTTCACGCTTATTCATAACAACTTTTTTATCGCTTTCAAAATCATAACAATAATTAAAAACAGCAGAGGTGGAATTTATCACCTTTGCTATTTTTAATGTATAAGTTACTTCTTTATTTTTCTGCGATGGCCCTTTAGGGCTTTTATTATAAACAGGATTAAACCAATACATATTGATTACCTTTTATTAAATTTTCTTTAGGTTCCAAATATCTTTTGCATAATCATCAATACTTCTATCTGAAGAGAAATAACCCATCTTAGAAACATTTTTTAAACATTGACTATGCCATAACATTGGTTGACGATAAAGTTTGTCAAGGTCTTCATGAGCTTTAACATAAGAATCAAAATCTGCAAGGCACATATAAGGGTCGCCACCATTTGAAGCGCTTAACAAATAATTTGCAATACCTTCAAAGCTAACACCACTAAAGCCTTGGTTTAACATATCAATAACTTTTTTGATTTTTTCATCTTTTTCATAATATGAACTAGGATTATAGTTGTTTGCCCAAACATTTTCAACTTCTTCGGCTTTCATACCAAACATAAACGAACTATCTTTGCCACAAACATTTGTTATTTCAATATTAGCGCCATCAGCTGTGCAAATCATAATTCCACCGTTTAAAACAGCTTTCATATTACCTGTTCCACTAGCTTCTTGGCCTGCAAGAGAAATTTGTTCTGAAACATCAGTTGCTGGCATAAGTTTTTCAGCAACAGAAACAGAATAGTTTTCAACAAAAACTACTTTTAATTTTTTGTTAACTTTTTCATCATTGTTTATTTCTTCAGCAAGTTTGTTAATTAAATAAACAACTTCTTTTGCTCTTCTATATCCAGCAGCAGCCTTACCTGCAAAAATAAATGTTTGAGGTGTAATATCTGCATCTGGGTTTTCTTTTAAAATTGAATATAAATAAATTACATACAAAACATTTAAGAGTTGGCGTTTATATTCGTGAATTCTTTTTGCTTGAACATCAAATCTTGTATTTGGATCAATCTCAATATTTTGTGTTTCTTTTAAGAATTTTGCAAACTCTTCTTTGTTTTTAAGTTTAATTTTTTGAACTTCTTTTATAACTTTTTTATCTGTAACAAAATCGCCTAATTTTTCTAATTCGTTAGCGTTTTTAATAAATTTGTTACCAATAAGCTTTTCAATTAAAGCTGACAATTTTGGGTTGCTTTCGCAAAGCCATCTACGATGAGTAACACCGTTTGTAACATTTGTAAATTTGTTATGATAATAATGACTATAATCACCCAATAAATCTTCTTTTAAAATTTTTGAGTGAAGCTTTGAAACACCATTAACTTTGTGGCTTGCAATAACAGCCAAGTTTGTCATTTTAATGCGTCTGCCTGAAATAACAGCCATTCTTTCAATAACACCGTTATCCCAATGTCTTGATTTTGCTTCTTTTCTAAATCTCTTATCAATTTCTTTGATAATGCTATAAATTCTTGGCATTGTTCTTGAAATTAAACCTTCATCCCAAACTTCAAGAGATTCTTTTAAAATTGTGTGGTTTGTATAGCTAACTGTTTTGTTAACAATTTCCCAACTATCTTCCCAAGACATATGGTTATCATCCATTAAAATTCTCATAAGTTCAGGAACACACAATACTGGGTGTGTATCGTTGATATGAACAGCAATATATTTTGGTAAAAGTTTTAAGTTTTTATATCTTCTTTTGTGTGTGTTAACAATGCTTTGCATTGCTGCAGAAGCCAAGAAATATTGTTGTCTTAATCTTAAAGACTTTCCTTGCATATGGTCATCAGCTGGATACAAAACTTTGTTAATAAGTTCAATTTCATTTTTCTCAGCCAAAGCTTGTGCATACTCACCTTGAGAGAATTTTTTTGTATCAAAAGAGTTTGAACTTTTTGCAGCCCAAAGTCTTAAAGCTGCTACGTTTTTAGAATCATAACCACTAAACATCATATCATAAGGGAAAGCCTCAACTTCAGTGCAATCATGATATTCAACTTCCATATGATTTTCTTTAAAAGTTTCGGTTACATAGCCATCAAATCTTATAATGCAAGCTTTGTCTGGGCGTGGAACTTGCCAAACATCACCACTTGAAAGCCATTCATCCGGAAGTTCTGTTTGTTGGCCATCAATAAACTTTTGTTTAAACAAACCATAGTCATATCTTATGCAGTGACCTGTTACAGGATAATCAAGTGTTGCAAGTGAATCTAAAAAACAACTTGCAAGCCTACCAAGACCACCATTGCCAAGGCCAGCATCTGTTTCAAGTTTATAAATATTTTCAATATTTTTACCCTTACTTTTAAGAGCTTTTGAAACAACTTTATCAAGCCCCAAATTAAAGAGGCTTGTTCTTAAAGTTTTTCCAATTAAAAATTCCATGCACAAATAGTTAACAGCTTTGCCATCATTCTTTTTGCATTTTCTACTAAATTTTTGTCTTTTTTCAAACATTTCATCAATAGAAATGTGTGCAAGAGCACTAAAAAGTTGTTTATCTGTAGCATCAGCAATTGAAATATTGTAATACTTTTGAAGTTGACTATCTATTTTTGCAATAGTTTCTTTTTCTGTTATTGTCTTTGTATTTGCCATTTTTTCACCTATATTTTATTTTTTTATATCAAATTACTTCAACAAGTCTGCATAAAGATTTGCATATTCTTTTGCAGAAACATTCCAACTAAAATCTTTGTTCATACAAATTTTAATTTTTTCTACCCATGAAGTTTTGTCTTCAAAATCTTTTAGGGCGCGATTGATTGAATAAATAAAGTCGTTTGTATTGTAGTTTGCAAATGTATAACCATTTCCACCACCTTCACAACCAAAATCTTTAATACTATCTTTTAATCCACCTGTTTCTCTTACAATAGGAATTGCTCCATAACGGCTAGCAATCATTTGTGAAATACCACAAGGCTCTGACTTTGATGGCATTACAAAAATATCTGATGCTGCATATGCTTTTCTTGCTTCTTTGTTACTATAACCAAGAGCAACTTTTACTCTTCCTACAAATTTATTTTGTAAATATTTAAAATATTGCTCATATTCATCTGTTCCGCTGCCAACAATAATAACTTGTAAAGATGGGTGTTGATTTAACAAACCTTCAAAACTTGCCTTAATTAAATCAAGGCCTTTATGTTTTGCCATTCTTGTTACAATTGAAATCATTGGTGCATTTTCATCTTCAATAAAACCATATTCTTTTTGTAAAGCTTTTTTGTTTTCTTGCTTTAGTTTAAATGTTTTTACATCATAGTTTTTAAACAATGCTTTATCTGTTTTAGGATTATAAAACTCACAGTCAACACCGTTTAAAATACCAACAATTTTATATTTATTTTCTCTTAAAATAGAGTCAAGACCATTGCTTATTTCTGCATCAAAAATAATTTCTTGAGCATATGTTGGGCTAACAGTTGTAAACTTATCACAACAAACAACAGAACCTTTAACAAGATTCAATGAACCACTGTGTTCAAGCATTGCTGTATATTTTGCATCAATTCCAAACAAATCGCTAATTGATTTAACATCAAATTTACCTTGATATTCTGTATTGTGACAAGTAAAAATGGTTTTTATTTTGTTATATGCGTTATTATTTGAATAATGTGTTTTCAAATAAACAGGAACTAAAGCAAATTGCCAATCATTGCAGTGCAAAATATCTGGATAATAATTTATTATTGGCAAAACTTGCAACACAGCACGTGAAGTAAAAGCAAATCTTTCGCCATCATCATAATAACTATAAATTCCATCTCTTTTAAAATAACTTTCGTTATCTAAAAAGTAATAAGTAACACCATCAAGTTCATAACTGAATACACCACAATAAATTGAACGCCATGCCAATGGAATATTTGTGTTTCCTAAAAATTTAAAATCTTTACGATATTCTTGAGGAATGCTTGAATACATTGGAAGCATTACTCTTACATCAAAATTACTGTTTTTTGAAATGTATTTTGGTAAACCACCAGCAACATCAGCAAGACCACCTGTTGCACAGAAAGGTTGACATTCAGAAACAACAAATAAAACTTTTTGTTTTTCTTTTTGTTCTACTTTTGAAACTGCAGCTTTTGGCATTACTTTTGAAACTTCAACTTTTGGCATTACTTTTGAAACAACTGCTTTTGACTCTGCAACTTTTTTAACTGTACTCTTTTTAGCAGCAGTTTTTGCAGAAGCCTTTTTAGGAGCTTCTTTTGCAACTACTTTTTTTTCTGCAGTTTTAGGTGTTGCAACTTTCTTTGCTGCAGTTTTTTTGGTTGCTGTTTTCTTGGTTGCTACAACCTTTTTTACAGTTTCTTTTTTAATTTCTTTTTTTGGTTCAACTTTCGAAGCTATTTTTTTTGTTTTTTCTTTTGATTTTTCCATTTTATTATCCTCTTTTTTTCTTTTCTAAAAATATTGCTCCGAAAGAAGGTATATTTAATTCAATACAATTATTATACCCA
Source organism: Clostridia bacterium (assembly GCA_045637945.1). Taxonomy (GTDB): domain Bacteria; phylum Bacillota; class Clostridia; order Christensenellales; family UBA1242; genus UBA7862. Next base: position 27,035 of record JAZUAI010000022.1, on the reverse strand, counting down.
TGCATCGCAATTTTTTTGCTAATATAAGTTTTTTCTTTGTTTGAAACTGCACCACCATATTTTTCCCAGGCGCTATTTAACAAAGTTTCATACTTTCCACCTTCTACTCCAACTTTATATTTTTTTCTTTCTTCTGGTGAAAAGTTTATTATACAAATAACTTCGTTGCCTTTTTTATCTTTTCTTACAAAAGCAACAATATTTTGTTCATTATCATCAGGAATAATCCATTTAAAACCATCCCATGAAAAATCATTTTCATATAGAGCTGGAGTTGATTTATAAAAGTGGTTAAGATCTTTAACAAAATCTTTTAATTTTGTATGTTTTTCATATTCAAGTAAGCAGAAGTCTATGCCCATACCATTATCCCACTCTTTAAACTGACCAAATTCTATACCCATAAAAGTAAGTTTTTTGCCAGGATGGGCAAACATATATGATAAGAAAGCTCTGTATCCATCAAACTTTTGATCATAGTTCCCATACATTTTTTCCATTAAAGAACCTTTGCCATGAACAACCTCATCATGTGAAATAGGCAAAATAAAGTTTTCAGAAAAAGCATAAAACATTGAAAAAGTAAGTTTGTTGTGAGCGCCTTTTCTAAACCATGGGTCTATCTTTATGTATTCTAACATATCGTTCATCCAACCCATATTCCATTTGAAGTTAAAGCCTAATCCTCCAATATTAGTTGGTTTGGTAACTAATGGCCAAGCAGTTGACTCTTCAGCAATCATAAGTGCTTTTGGAAATTCTTTAAATACAGCACTGTTAAGTTTTTGCAAAAAAGCAATTGCTTCTAAATTTTCTTTACCACCTTTTGAATTTGGTATCCACTCTCCATCTTTTTTATCATAATCAAGATAAAGCATTGAAGCAACAGCATCAACCCTAAGGCCATCAATGTGATATTCTTTTAGAAACATCATTGCAGAAGATATTAAAAAGCTTTGAACTTCTTCTCGGCCATAATCAAAGCGCCTTGTTCCCCAAGATTTATGTTCTTTTCTATCCCAACCTGCATTTTCATATAAAGCTTTACCTTCAAAATCTATTAAACCAAAGTCATCTTTTGGAAAGTGTGCTGGGACCCAATCCAATATTACCCCAATACCATTTTTGTGGCACTCATCAACAAAGTGCATAAATTCTTGAGGAGTTCCTAACCTTGAAGTAATAGCAAAGTAACCTGTAACTTGATACCCCCATGAACCATCAAAAGGATATTCAGTAATAGGCATAATTTCAATGTGTGTATAACCCATTTCTTTTACATAAGGTATTAGCTCTTCAGTAAGCCTATTGTATGTGTAATATTCATAATTTTCGCCCCTTCTCCAAGACAAAAAGTTGACTTCATAAATATTCATTGGACTGCTATAGATATCTTTTTTATTTAAGTCTTCAAGATATTTTTTATCATCCCATTTATATCCTGAAATATCATAAACCATAGAAGCAGTTCTTCCATTTGTTTCTTGGTAAAAAGCATACGGATCAGCTTTTAAAAATGTTTGATTATAAGGAGACGTTATTTCATATTTATACTTATCATAAATTTTTACGCCTTTAACAAAAACTTCCCAAATTCCACCGGATCCAAGTTTTTTCATTTTGTGTTTAGAGTTGTCCCAATTGTTAAAATCGCCAACTAAACTCACTTTTTTTGCATTAGGAGCCCAAACGCGAAAAAACGCACCTTGACAATTGTTAACCTTGTCAAAGTGGCAACCAAGTAATTCATAAGCATGGTAATAAGTACCTTGATTAAACAAAAACATTTGAGTGTCTTTATTTGCCATTTAGTTCTCCTAATAATAATTAATTTATATAGTAATATAGTTTGTAAAAAAAACAAAATAATTTGTCGTAAAAAAGCAAATTTTTTAATTGCTTCTTGATGCTGAAATTGTAAGGGCTAGAAGATTTTTCTCTAACTCTTTTTTTCTATAATTTTTTGGCAAAATAAACTTCCAATTGTCTTCTGGAGTTCCAGGAATATTCATTCTGTATCTCTCATCTAAATACAACAAATCTTGCATAGACAAAATAACCGTATTTGCCCTTGAATTTAACATAACAGCAATAATAGTATCTGTAATTTTTTCATAGGTTGACTCTTCAGGTAAAGTTAAATAATTTTTAATTTGACTTAAAATTTCTGGTGAACATTCCTTTAAAAAGCCTACAAAAGTATTATTATCATGTGTTCCTAAATAGGCTACACAATTTTCATCATAGTTGTGTGGAAAATATGGGTTTTTATGGTTGCCGTCAAAAGCAAATTGAAAAACCTTCATGCCAGGCAAATCAAATTTATCCATTAAAGCTTTTACTTTTGGTGTGATAACACCCAAATCTTCAGCAATAAACTTTGGCATTCTGTGTTTTTTAAGTTCTTCAAACAACTCATAGCCAAAACCTTTTACCCATTTGCCTGTTTTCGCTGTTGTTCCTTTGGGATCACAAACCCAAAAAGATTCAAAGCCCCTAAAGTGATCAATTCTAACAACATCATAATATTTATTTGCTTGTTGAAACCTTTTTACCCACCAAGTAAAATTGTTTTCTTTCATTTGCTTTGCATTGTAAATTGGATTGCCCCATAATTGACCATCTTCACTAAAGTAATCTGGAGGAACGCCTGCTACCCCAGTTGGATTATTTTTTTTATCAAAACAAAATTCTTCTCTGTTTGCCCAGACATCACTACTATCGCCAGCAGGATAAAAAGCAATATCCCCAATAATTTCAATACCCTTATCATTTGCATAACTTTTAAGTTTTGACCATTGTTGCATAAAAAGATATTGAACAAATATATAAAAATTTATTTCTTCTTCATGAGACAAGCTAAATTCTTTTATTGCCTTTTTATCATAGTTTCTAAACTCGTCTGGAAAAACATCTAACTCTTTACCTTTAAAGAAATCTTTTAATGCCATAAAAATTGCATAGTCTTTTAACCAATAATTATTTTGACGACAAAAATCCTCAACAATTTCAGGTTTAAAATCTCTTTTGAAAATAACCTTTAAAGCTTTTAATTTTAGCTCTGCTTCTTTTTTAAAATTTCTGGCAGTAGTTTTTTTAATTCCAATTTTTAAAAGTTCTTCTTCATTTAAAAATTGTGTTAAATCAATAAAGCAAGGATTGCCTGCAAAAACAGAAAAACTTTGAAAAGGCGAACCACTATCGTTGGTAGGATTAAAAGGTAAAACTTGCCAATATTTTTGACCTGAAGCAGCCAAAAAATCAACAAACTCATATGCCTCTTTTGAAAAACAACCAAAGCCATATTTGTTTGGCAAACTTGTAATATGAAGCATTACACCACTTGCTCTTTGCATAATAAAAATTCTCCTATATTTATATTAAGTTTTATAGCATATTTTTGTCAAATAAAAGCACATAAAAATCAGTTAAAAAAACTTTAAATCTTTTGTTATCTTTTTTAAAGTTTTTAATAAAAATTTTAAGTTAGTTTTTAAGATTTTTTACCTCTTTATTTTGAGTTGATTTTTTTTGTTTTTTGTATGGGTTTTAAAAAATTTTCAATGCCTTTTTCTTTAATTTACAAACCTTAAAAAGTATGTGCTTTTTGTTTTGATATATTAAAAAAATAAGTTAAAATACTTGTATAAAAAAAGGATAAAAACTTATGAAACAAATATTTGTTATGGGCGCATATTTTAATACCGACCAGCAAGACATTGATGTATATTCAGTTATTGCAAAAGCATTTAAAAATAAATATGAAAATGCAAAAATAATTGAGCCAATTGATATTGAAAATTATAGACAAAACTTTATAAAAAATAATCCGAATGCAAGTATCAAAGAAATAAATAAACAAATGGTAGACTACGATTTATCAATGGTTAAAGCTTCCGACTTATTGTTTTGCGATGTTTCAAATAAATCAACTGGAGTTGGAATTGAACTTGGTATTGCAAAAGAAAACAATATTAAAATTGTTTTTTGCGCAAAAGAAAATAGTAGTATTTCTAATATGGTATTTGGTGCTTTCCCAGATGCGAACATATATTATTATTCATCAATACAAGACATTGAAAATATAATTAACAACCTAACTTTTTAACAAAACAAATTTTAATATATAAACAAAAATAAACACCCAAATTTTAATCATTCATGGATGTTTATTTTTTTATTTTTAACTTTTAAAAAGCTATCTTTAACTTAACATTGTTTTTAATTTTCTCTTTATTATTTTACCAGATTTTATATGTCAAATTTTTTAAATTTTAACACAAAATTTTATCTACATTTTACACAAAATTTGTGGATAAATTTAAAACGAAATTTTAGCAAATTCATGTTGTAATTTACTGCATAAAAAATGTTAAATTTGACCTCAAAAAATACACAAAAATTTTTAATAAAAACTTTATTTTTTTATAAAAATTTTAAAATTTTTTACATATAATTTTTATTTTTTGTGTATCTTAAAACTTTATTTTCTCCTTCATTTTTATTGCTAAAAATATCTTTTTTAAAACTAAGTATTTCGCCATCAGTGTCATCAATTTTTGCAATATTGCCGTTTGCATCAATTACTGTATTAGGTGTTGTATTTAATAAAACTTCGTTATCTTTTAACTCAGTTTTTTCTGTTTTTTGCATTTTATTTTCAGCTAAATTTTCACTTAATTTATTGTTATTTACTTCTTTTTGCGCATTTATTTCTTTAATATTTGAGTTTTTATTTTCAACTTGTGTTGTATTTTCTTTAGTTAAATTTTGGTTTAAATCTTTATTTTCTTGTGTTTGATTTTGCTTGATTTCTAAATCATTTTTGTTTTCGTTTTCATTGTTTTTATTTAAATTTTCTTCAGTTTTTGCTGTGTTTTCTGTTAAATTTTTATCTGTTTTATTTGCTTGTTCTACATTGTCTTTTTGATTGTTTGCTACTGGTTTTGCATTACCTTTTACTTCAAAAGCAGTGGTATTTGTTGCTGTTGTATTTACATTATCAAACTCGTAAATAGCTTTTAATCTTGCACAAACTTTTATTGTTTTTGATTTATTGTAATCACAACAACTATAGCAACTTTCTTCTTTTAAACCTTTTAAGATTGCTGAACTATAAATAGCTTTTACTTTATTATCAGCATTTTCTTTTGCATTTAATAAAGCATTTATATATGCTTCGTTTTTATTTTCTAAACTATAATTTGTTCCATAAATACTTGTTACACCAGCTTCAATCAAACTGTTTGACAAATTATCAACTTCATCAACTTTGTTTGATTTTATCATCATTCCACAATCAAACTCATAAAAAAGCAATCCACTTTCACTTACAGGATATGATGAAGAATAGTTTATATACAATTTAACATTTTCATCGCTCTTTTTTAAATCGTTTGAAATTTTATCAACAGCTTCTTTTATTTTGTTTTGTCCTTCAAGCAAGGTATCTGCTCTAGTTTTAAAACCAAAATTGATTTGCACAGTATCTGCTTTTGTTTCATACTCTCCACTTCCTACAACAGCAATCATTTGAGTATTGTTTGAAATGCTTTTTGCATTTGCTTTTAATGTTTTACCAGGTGCAACCCTAAAAAGAACAACACATAAAACAAAAGCCATAACCAAACTTAAAAATATATTTGTTTTTTTCATAAACACAATTTCCTCCACTTATCAATGTTAATTTGTGAAAACATTAAAAAAATTATTCTTGGTTATTTTGTCTTTTTATATCATTTAATGTTTTGTCAAATTTTTATTGTTAATACTTTTTGTGGAGGTTAAAAAAACATGAATCCTATTGAATACAAAACAAAAGATTTAGAAGATTATTTTTACGGCTTAAAAAAGATGTATCCCACTGCTTATGATAAAGACAAAACAGACCCTTACACAAAAACAAGGGTTATTTTAATGAACGGAACAGAATATGAATCTGTTTGGTTTATGCATCAGTTTGCACGCCACTGCAATCAACCAGAAATACTAAAATCACTTGCTATTATAAGAAATCAAGAGCAATGGCAACAAAAAAGAATTGCTTGCCTAAAACCTATTGACGAAAGTATTTTAGAAACAACTATTGGTTATGAACAACTTGCAGTTGATTTAACTGCATCTTTAGCACTGCATGAAAAAGATGAAAATAATTTAAAAGCCCTAAACTTTGCTTTGCTTGAAGATTTTGACCATTTATACAGATTTGCAAACTTGCTTAAAATGGATAAAAATATAGATGCAAAAAAACTTGTTGGCTGTTACACCGAAATTATGCCCGGAAGACCAACTATTGCCGAACACCGACACCCAACAGACAATTTAAGAAACCCAATGAATGCTGAAAAAGCTGAACTTTATAGCAAATTAGTTGGATGCACAATTACAGCTGCAGAACAGCAAACAATGAATTATTATATGAATATCTCACAATGGTATAAAAATGACCTTGGCAGAAAACTATATGCCGAAATTGCTATGGTTGAAGAAGAACATGTTACTCAATACGAAAGCTTAAAAGACCCAACTCTTACTTGGCTTGAACAATGGGTTATGCATGAATATGCCGAAAGTTATTTATATTACAGTGCTTATGAAGATGAAGTTGATAAAAAAATAAAAGAAATATGGCTTGAACATTTTGAAATGGAATGTGCCCACTTAAAAGAAGCAATAAGATTGTTAGAAAAATATGAAAAGAAAAAATATTGCACCGTTATTGGCGATGGCGAATACCCTGTTTTATTAAAAATTGGTAGCAATAAAGAATATATAAGAGAAGTTATTGAAAACACAATAAACCTAACATCAAAAGATTTAAATTATGTTGAAGTTGAACATTTAAAAGATAAAGACAAATTTTTTATGTTTCAAAAAGCTTTTGTTGGTGAAGATGTTAAATGTGTGCCTAGCCACCAAGTTATTGCTCTAGCCATAAAAGAACTTGGCGAAGATTACAGATATCAAGACTCTCATCACCCAATCAAAGAACTTGATAACCGCAAAAAAGACAACACAACAATCGCCCGAACAAATTAAAAGTAAAAAAAGGATACCCACAAAAGAGGTATCCTTTTTTTAAATAAATATCACTGAAAATATTATGCCTGAGCAGGCTGAAATAAGTATAAATAAAATTGTGTTAAATTTTTTCTTAAACACATATTTAACTAGACAATAAAGCACTGCCAAAAATGCAAAAGTAATTGTTGCAATAAGGTTAAAATCAAAACTTTGCAAAGAGTTGAAACCTAAAAGTTTTATAACAAGCATTAACCCTGCGCATAAAATAAGACCTACAACAACAGGTTTTATTCCGTTTAAAAATGCTTGAAATTTTGCATTGTTTATAATTTTTTTAAGTATGGTCGCAACCAACAAAATAATTATAAATGAAGGTAGAACAACGCCAATCGTTGCACACAAAGAGCCAAAAAATCCACCCTGCATTGAACCTATATAAGTTGCCATATTTATTGCAATTGGACCCGGAGTTGATTCACAAACACCTAAAAAGTCATAAAATTGCAATTCGTTGAGCCAACCATAATTTAAAACAGTTTCTTTTACAAGTGGTATCATTGCATAACCACCACCAAAAGTAAACAAACCAATTTTAAAAAATTCTGCAAATAGAATTAAAAAAATCATTTTTCTACCTCCTCTGCTTGAGAAGATTCTTTAGTGATTTCTTTTTCAGATTTTAAATTTTCTTTTTCGTTTTTACTATTTCTATTTAAAATTGAATAAGCAATAAGACCTACTATTCCACCAAACAAAATAAAAAATATTGATGAAACTTTTACAGCAAAAAGTTCTAATAAAATCATACCAATTAAAGTTATTAAAAACAAAATAACACTAACTGGTTTCTTTTTCATTTTAACAAGCATTTCAATACCCGTTTTAGTTATTAAAAATGCAACGCCACATTTTATTCCTACAAAAGCATAAGAAACATATTGGTTTTGCAAAACAGAACTAAAAAACAAAGATATTAAAAATATTATTACAAATGAAGGCACCACCACCCCCATAGTTGCAAAAACACTTCCCCAAAAACCTTTTTGTTTAAACCCTATATAAGTTGCCATATTTATGGCTATTGGACCTGGGGTTGACTCTGCAACAGCAATAATATCTAAAACTTCATTATCGCTTAACCATTTCTTTTTTTCTATTACAACTTCTTTAAGATGAGGTATCATGGCATACCCTCCACCAAAGGTGAATAAGCCTAATTTAAAGAAGGTATAAAATAAATCAAATAAAGCTTTCACTTTTAAAATTTTCTCCTAAGTTATTTATTTCTTTGCCAAATTTTTCTTACAAATCTTAAAGACAAGGTTGACAAAGTAAAACCTATAACAGGAACTACTGAACTTAAAAAAATGTTTGAAATTTTGCTTGTGCAATAAGAATACAAAATAACAACTAAATAAGTTAAAATACAAATACAAAGTCTTCTTGTCCAACTTGTTTCCCAAGATTTATCAAGTTCAACTTTATGGTTTCTTTCTTTAATTTTTTCAATTTCTTGGGTTAACTCTTGATTTTCCATAATAAAACACTTCCCTTTTAAAAATATATTTTTATTATATATTTATTGCAAAAAAAATCAATAAAAGTATGTTGAATTAAATTGTTTATACCTGTTTTTGTTGTAAAAATTGACTATTTACTTTTTAAAAAAAAACTATTAAAATATTTTTATAAGGATAAGCGCCTATGATTGAAATTTTGAAATTAAAAAACAAAAATCTTATAGATAGTTATGCTTTGCAAGGCAATGAAAGATTGTTAAAAAAACAACTTTTAATAAAAAATATTCTTGCAGAAACAGACTGCTTTTTAAAGATTCAAATGCTTGATGCAATTGCAATTCTTGTTGATTTGGGATACTCAAAAGATAATGCTTTAGAACTTTATAAAAAACTAATTTCACCTAAAAAGGTTAACAACTAAAAGGTTTAACTGTTATGGAAATATTATCAAGAGAAGAATTTGCTTTACAACACCCAAATCTTGTAAAGCATAATAATTGGCATGTAATATCAAAAGAAACTGCACAAGAATATAAAGCAAATAAAATTGTTTTGCCAAACCCTTTAACATCCTATAGATCAATAGATATAAGCAGCAAGTTTTTAGATGAACTTGCATCAAACTATGCTTTATTTTCTAGAGTTAAAAAGACATTTGAAGATCCAGGCAATACTGATTTTGTTTTATATTATGATGATAGGCAAATTAGGGTAATAAATATTTCTAGGTTTGCTTTAATAAATGGTTTAGAAAGTTTAATAACTTCTCAGCAACCACCAGAAAATTTGCCTCAACTAACTTACGCTTTTAACGAAATAACAAAAGCATCATCTTTTACAAAATTATCAAAACATTATCAAGGCAAAACTTTTAGTTATGAAATTGATGGAAAGGTTATGGATTTTGTTGCCGATGATTTTTTAAAATTTTTAACTTTGCCCGAAGATCAATTTTTTGCTACTATTAAAGATTTTTCAAGTTTTAGCTCTTCTTCAACAAGAGAAGAATTTTTGTATGCATTGTCAGAATTTGTTACTGCTGAAAAAGTTTTTAGCAGATCATACTTCCCTACCGAACTTGTTTTAAGATTTCAAAATTTAAACGATTTTAAAATTGCTGATTATCAATCAATTGGAGAGTTAACTAGAACACAAAACAGCTATTTAGATAAAACTTTTGTTAGCCCTGAACTTGAAGATGCTGTTATTAGAGATATGCCACCTAATTATAATGATTTGCAAAAATCTGTTTATATTTATTTAAAACTTTGTCAATTATTAACTTACGATACAGAGTTTTATGCCGTAAACCAAAAAGGTCCAAGAATTAAAAAACATACAAACATTTCTCATGTAAAAGAAATTACACCGGAACATAATGATGCTGTTTGCTATGAATTTTCTGTTATATACGGAAAACTTTTGTCTCAACACACAAATACTACGCACGAACTAGTTTTTAAAAACAGTATGTTTGGCTCTGGAAGATACGGTAATGACCACACATTTTTAGAAATTAGAAGCGACAAATTTTTATTGAGGGCTGATTCTATTAGAGGTGTTATGAGTTCTGACTTAACAAATCAAAAAGTTGGCAGACAAACAACCGGTTTAACTTGTTTAAACAAAAGCAAAGACACTGCAATGGAATTTAAGCAAACCTTAAATGAAGTTAGTGAAGATTTAAAAGCCCAAACAATAAAAAATGTAGGTAATGACTTGCCAACAGATTTTCAATCTTCTGTTGAAGCTTATAGAGCGATGCAAGATGAAAATGCCCCTTATATTGATGTAAGAACAAGACTTGATTATATGACTAAACAAGTTGAAGATCTTGGTTTAACAGGCATTGATGCTCTTGCATATATGTTGCAACTTAGAAAAACAACTTTTTCAACAAAAGAACAATATGAAAATGTTTTTATCAATGTTTTAAGAGAACAACCTGTTTTACCAGATGGAGATATTTTTTCTACAGCAGTAGTAACCCTTAGCGATAATTACAGAGAGAAAGATGCTGTTTGCGAATATATTATTTACAGACCGGGCGAACCTTTAACTGAAGTTCCTAGAGAAGAAATGTGTGATTTGTTTAATAATGGAAACTTAAGTTATGTGTCATTATATGATGAACCTGTTCCTGGTTTAAACGCACCAGTGTGTAACAAGTTTTATTTAAATCAAAACGAATTTGAGTAACAAAAAAACACTTGAAAGAATTCAAGTGTTTTTTATTTTTTAATTATTTTTTTGATTCTTGTTGATTTGCTTTTAACAAGTCTCTAATTTCTTTTAACAAATCAGCTTCTGTTTCAATAATTGGCTTATTTGCTTCTTCTAAAGCTTTCTTTTCTGCTACTTCTTTTCTATATTCAAGTAAGGCAGTTTTGTATGCTTTTTTATCTTTTTTGTTAATGCCTTTTTCTTTTAAAGCTTGTTTTTCTTCTTCTGTAGCTTTTCCTTCATTAACTTTAAGTTGTGTATTTCTAATAATTTCACTACTCTTCATTGCAACTTTTATAATTACAAACAATGTCATTGCTATAATTAAAAAGTTTATAATTGCTGTGATAAATGCACCCCAATCAATGTATATACTTTTGGTTAAATCTAATGTTCCATCAGTATATCCTCTTTTTAAGAAAGTAAAAGCACTTTCAAGACCGTTTTCTCCACCAAGAGATAACAACAAGTTAACTAAAGGCATAATTACTTTGTCTGTAAATGCTTTAACAATTGCAGAAAAAGCACTACCTATAATAACACCAACAGCCATATCTATGATGTTGCCACGACTAATAAATTTTTTAAAGTCTGCAAAAAACTTTTTCATAATGTCCCCCTTTTTTCCTTATTTTTCAACAAAATTATAGCAATTAAAAAATTTTATTGCAATAGAAAAATAAAACAAGAAAAAATAAATATTTAAAACAATTTTGTATAGATTGATTTTTTTGTTTTTGTGTGCTAAACTACCTTTGCCTTAAAAATCAATAAAACAATTAAAACTTTTATAACAATATGTTTCCGTAGTTCAATGGATAGAACAGTCGCCTCCTAAGCGACAAATGTGGTTTCGACTACCGCCGGGAACACCAAACAAAAAAGACGGTTTTTTGACCGTCTTTTTTTATATTTTTATGTTAATTATTATTCAGCAACATAAGAACCTGAAACATAATTATAAATTGTAAATGTTTTTGTTGTTGAATCATAAACCTTAACTTTTGTAAATATATCATCGCTAAGATTTGCTTTGTCTTGAATTAAATATTTGTTTGTTTCACCAGCAGAAACTAATGAACCATAAACAACATCTTCGCTTGATAATTTTGAGAAGAAAATTTCAAGATGATCTTTATAATTTGGATCACAACTTTCATATTTTGTATATACAGCATGAGAAGGTTCATTTCCTACATTTGTGAAAGTTGATGAACCATAACCTGAATAATCAACTTCAGGATAGAAGTAATAGAAGAATTCTGCAGGAATTGATGACTCTAATTCATGAATATTTAATTCTTGAAGAAGAGCTTGTTTTGCTGGATCTGCATTTGTTGGATACATTGGATGACCTTTATAATAATATTCATATTGGTCGCCATAATAATTCATAGTTAATGTTAAGTAGGTTTTAAAATCTGTTCCTTCAGTTGAAGGGCTTGTGCCTAAAATAATCATTGGAGTTTTATTATTTTGCTCTGCAACGGCAAAAGCATCTCCTATATGGTACAATTTTTTAATTTGAGCTTTTTCAGTATCTGTAAGAGCATTCCAAAGTTGATCTAAATAATATCTTCTAATTCTGCCTGTATTATTATTGTAAAGTTCGGTAATTTTTGCTTTTACAGTTTCATTTGCTTGGCCAATAGTATCAATTCTGTTAATAACCCAAGTCAAATCAATATCTGCATCTTGAACCCATACATAAACTAATGCTCTGCATTGTTCAACAGTTAAGTCAGTTACATTTCCTTCTTTATAATTTTCCCAAAGTTGAGAGAAAGTATTATAAGTTGTTTCAGCATTTTCATTGTTATAAACATCATTAAACATTTTATAACTTGCTGTTCCATCTGAAAGAAGTGTTATTTTAAAGTTTTCTACTGGAATATTATTTTCATATACAGCATCTAGCCAAACAGTTGGCCAATAATCGTTACAATATAAATTAAATTTTGAATCATTATTGATTTCGTATAATTCTTTAATCCAAGCAACAGTTTTTTGATCACGATTAACAGCATATTCTGTTGTTATTTCTTTCATTGTTGCTGTTGGAATTGGATATACATTATCTGGCAATTCTGTATAATCCCAAGCATTTGATCTTTCAAGCCAGAAGAATGTTGGAATTTCATAATTATTTGTATAATTTTTCATTCCAAGTGTATACACTGAAACAGGAACAGTTGCAATAAGTGGAGCAATGTTATATTCGTCAGTATATACGTCTATATTTTTTGTTTGTTTTTGTGATGTTCTATCACCTTTTTTTGCTACAACATCAACAGTAAATCTACCATAAAAAGCCTCAACCACAATACTGTTTTCAATTTCACCCCTTAATTGTTCATTTAAGGTTTGACCACTAGTATTATAAGAAATTGTTTTTACAACTTCATTACCATGTTTTAAAGTTATAAGAACTTGATCTAAATCCTCTTCAGAGTCCCACAAAACTTTAATTGATTGAGTATCATCAACCTGTTCAACTGATGTTGTAATAACCAGAGGTTCTGGTGGTTTAGGTGTTTCCGGCTTACATGCACTGAACAAAAAACAAACTAAGCCAACTACGATAACAGATAAAATATAAGCAGGAAAATTTTTAAATTTTGCCTTCATTTTTTATCTCCTTTTTTATTTATTTTTAACATTTTAATTATAATAAATAAAAGTTTTTCTTGTCAAACTTTGTAATTAAAAAATATTTTTATGTATAAATTATTGTGTATTTTTTATATTTTCTTTTTTTTATTTAATAGAATAAAAAAACAACCCTATTTAAAAGATAATTGGGGTTGTTTTTTGTTTTTTATGTATTTTTGGTTATAAAACATACTTTTAAAGCTTAAAATTGCCTTTAAAATCAATTTTATTGTGATATTAAGCCATCTTTTAACATTTGGGCAATATCAATTACATCGCTTGTTTTTTGGCTTAAAATTTCAAGTTTAGCACTTTCGCCAGCAACAATTAAAAGGTCTCCTTTTTGTAAAATTGTTTCTGGACCTGGGTTAATAACATCTTTTGCTCTTTTAACAAAAATAATTGAAACTCTGTGTTTTTTACGAATATCAAGATCTATAATTGTTTTTTCACACCAATCATCTGGAACAGGAATTTCAACAATTTTAAAGTCTTCTGTTAAATTCATAATTTCATTCATACTTGGGTTTGTTAACATACTTGCAACTTTTCTTCCCATATACACTTCTGGAAAAACAACAAGATCTGCTCCAATTCTTTCTTGAACTTTTCTATTTTGCTCATTTTTTGCTTTTGCAACAACATATTTTACACCCAAATCTTTGCAAATAAGGGTTGTTAAAATACTTGCTTGCAAGTCATTACCAATGCAGTTAATTGCACAGTCAAAATTTTGAACTCCTAAAGAGTGTAAAACATCTGTTCCAGTTGAATCAGCAACTACCGCACCTGATACAATGCCTTCTAATTGTTTTACAGCTTCTGGGTTTGTATCAATTACCAAAACTTCATTTCCAAGAGAAGCAAGGCTGGTTGCAATAGCCTTACCAAATCGGCCAAGACCAATAACAACAAATTGTGTCATTTTTTTTCTTATTTTTTTTACTTGAGGTTGTTCTTCTAAATTATTAAGTTCTTCTTTCATAAATTCTCCTCTTATTATCCTATCAAAATCTTAGAATCTGGATATTCAATATCATCGGTTATGTTGTGTTTTCTGTTTGCAAGTGCAAGTGTTAATGTCATAGCTCCTACCCTACCAACAAACATTAAAAATATTAAAACAATTTTACTTCCCACACTTAATATTGGGGTTATTCCCAAAGATAATCCAACTGTTGAAATTGCAGAAATGGATTCAAACAAGGCTTGAGAAATAGTTACAGCTCCTCCTTCAAAAGCACACAACATAAAGGTTGACATTATAATTAAAATTAAAGCCAAAACAATTACTCTTAAACTCTTTTTTACCATTTTTGTTGAAACTTTTTTCTTAAAGAAAGCAATATTTCCATTTGCGTTTTCACTTTTAAAAATTGCTATTAACAAAACAACTAATGTTGTAGTTTTAATACCACCCGCTGTTGAAGCTGGGCTACCACCGATAAACATTAGGGCGTCTGTTAAAAACAAACTTGCTTGAGTCATACCTGTTTGATCAAAAGTTGTGAAACCTGCTGTTCTTGGAGTTATACTTTGAAATAAAATATTCATAATTTTATTTCCAAAACTCATATTCCCTATTGTATTTGGGTTATTCCACTCTAAAATACCAAACAATAAAGCTGAACCAAAAACAAGAATTGCTGTTACTGATAAAACAACTTTTGTGTGAAGTGATAATTTTTGACCTTTAAATTTTTTACCAATATCAAATATTACAATAAAGCCTATTCCACCAATTACAACAAGAAACATTATTGGCAACAAAACAAGGGCTGATTGTGCAAAAGGTGCTAAGTTTGCAAATTGAGTTGTAGAAGTTCCTAAAATATCAAAGCCTGCATTACAGAAAGCTGAAATTGATAAAAACAACGCTTTAAAAAAACCATCACCCCAACCATAAATACTAATCATTGAAGGCGCTAAACATAAAAAGCCAATAAGTTCAACTATAAAAACTAATTGAATAATATTTTTAACTAGTTTTACAACACCTTGAACCTTATCTTGGTTTAAACTTTCTTGAATAGTTACACGTCTTTCATATGTAATTTTTTTACCCATAATTAAAAATACAAGGGCTGTTAATGTAATAAATCCAAGACCACCAATTTGTATTAAAACTAAAATTACAATTTGACCAAAGAGTGAAAAATAAACTGCAGTATCAACAACTATAAGGCCTGTAACACAAACAGAACTTGTGCAAGTTAACAAGCCGTCAATAAAAGGCATCCACTCTCCACTTTTTGATGAAATTGGCAAACATAAAAGAATTGTTCCTATAAGAATTACTGATAAAAAACCTATAACAATTTGTGCTGCCGGATTTAACTTTTTTTTCTTTACCATGATGTAAATTATAGCATAAACATAAAACAATTTCAACAAATACAACATATTAACAGTTTTTAGTAAAAATTATTAAAATAAAAAAAGACAAAGTTTTTCAACTTTGCCTTTTATCTTTTTTAATTACTTAACTTCTGCAGCCCACAAGCCATGTAAATTACAATAAGCAAAAATTTTTGCATTTTCAACTAAATCAAACTCTACTTGAGCAGTAGTATTTGGCTTTAAAAATACAACTTGTTTGCCATTTTCATTTTTAATTGCAATCCATTCAATATAATGTTGTTCTTCCATAACATGGTTTACTGTTACAACAATTTTATTACCTTTAATTTCATATGTAGGCAAATGTTTTTCAAATGAAAAATCCTTATTATTTTGAATTTCTTCTTGCATTGGTTGACCACAGCAAGTAATACCACAATTATCACAAGTGCAAGGCTTTACAACTTCTACAATTGCACCACACTTTGCACATTTTTTTAAAACAATATCATTATCCATAATACTTCTCTCCTTTTCAATAATTAATTATACTAAAAAAAATAATATTAAAAAACATTTTTAACTATTCATTTTGAATAAATAAATTAAAAAAGCATTGACCGACCTTTTTAAAATACTTATACTAAGTTATATTATTTTAAAAATTGGAGAAAAAATGGATAAAGAATTAAAATATACTTATGATAAAAATAATACTATGGTTATTGATGGATGCAACACATTAGACCTTGTTAAAAAATATGGCTCTCCACTATATGTTTTAAGTGAAAGTGTTTTAAGAAATCGCTGTGAACTTTTTAAAAATATTTTAGAAGAACTTTATCCAAATTCATATGTAAGTTATGCTTCAAAAGCTTTTTGTTGCAAAGCAATTTACAATATTATAAAAGAATATGATTTTCACTGTGATATTGTTTCTGGAGGAGAACTTTTTACAGCATTAAAAGCAAAATTTGATACTAGCAAAATGTATTTCCACGGCAACAACAAATCTGAAGAGGAAATTAAATTTGCTCTAAAGAACAAACTCTATAATTTTGTTGTTGATAACATTGATGAACTTGAAACTCTTGAAGAGTTTGTTAACAAAAATAAAAATCTTGAAAATAAATTAAATTTAATTGTAAGAATCAACCCAGGCGTTGAAGCTCACACTCACGAATATATACAAACAAGCAAAACAGATAGTAAGTTTGGAATAAATGTTGAATCTGGTGAAGCTGAAAAATTTATTTTGCGTTTATGTCAAAATAAAAAACTTAACTTTATGGGTTTACATTATCACATAGGTAGTCAAGTTTTTGATACAGCCCCATATGCTTTAGCAGCAAAAAAAGTTATGGAATTTATTGCTCTTCTTAAGAAAAAACACAACATTGACGTTAAAATTTTTAACGCTGGTGGTGGCTATGGTGTTTGGTATACAGATAAAGATAAAAACCTAAAAGATGAAGATTACAAAAAATTTGTTAAAGTTGTTGTAAACGAAATTAAAAAAGGTGTTTCAAAAGACAATTTAATTGAACCAACATTAATTATTGAGCCAGGCAGAAGCTTGATCTGTGAAGCAGGTTTTACACTTTATAAAGTTGGAAATGTTAAAGAAATTAAAGGTGTAAGAAAATATGTTTCAATTGATGGCGGTATGTTTGAAAATCCAAGATTTGCATTATATCAAGCAAAATACACTGCTGTAAAATGCAATAGTTCAAACGAAAAACAAGAAAAAGTTACCATCGTTGGAAAATGCTGTGAAAGTGGCGATTGCATTATTAAAGATGCAAAACTTGAAAAAGTTAAAAAGGGAGATATAATTGCCGTCTTATCAACAGGAGCTTACAATTACTCTATGGCAAGCAATTATAATAGAAATCCTGTTCCTCCAGTTGTTATGGTTAAAAATGGAAAGTCAAAAGTTATTGTTAAAGGCCAAACATACGAAGACTTAATTAAATTTGATATGTGATTGAATTTAAAAAACAATAAAAAAGAGATAGAAAAAAATCTATCTCTTTTTTTAGTTTTTCAAAATATTAACTAAGCATCTGGCAACGAAAATTTAAAGCTTATTTGATTTGCAGTGAAGTTAGTATTGCCAGCCTCTATTTCAATCAAGAATATATATGAAGCATCCTCTTCTGCAATAGCAACAAAATCTGCAAAACTATATCTAACACCTCTTAAAATTTCTACACCAACGTTATCGTATCCACCTGAATTATTATATTTTTTAATAACGATTTTTTCTATACCAGCACCAGTTCTTACACCAAATTCAATTGTGTGAGAGCTATCTAAAATAATCTTTTTGTTTTCTCCATCAATATTAGGTGAAGGAGTAATAGTAAATGCTTCACTCCAATTATCAAAAGAATAATTTTTTGGTAATAAATCATATTTTGATGAAGAACAAAGAGCAAAAGCACCGGTCTTTTGAAGGCTTTCTTTGTTATTTGGCATACCAGATTCTGGATCAACAGAAGAATCGCCTATTGAATTTGGATTAAATCCAAAAGCAACACTTACAGAGGCTTCTGTTCCAAACTTAACATTTACAAAATACTTACTTAGATCATAGTTAGAATCATAAAGTAATGTTACATTCATTTTGTAAGTACCAGCATTTACATTTCCTGTTACTTTTTCTCCGGCTTCATTTGTAAAATAAACAAATATATGAACACCATTTTCAGCTGAATAACCTTCTGAAGAAGAAACAGAAGCTCTTACATTCATGTTTGTTTTACTTTCACCACCAGTGTAGTTTTTAACAACAACATCTTTAAGTTCAAATAAATCACTAACGGATTGATTTTGATAAGCAACTGCGATATCTCCAGCTGAAATACAAAGAACATTAACTTTTGCTATTGAAAATTCTTTTTTAGAAATTGTTATTGAAGTTCCTGAATAGTTTTCGCCAAAAGTAAATGTATAAGTTACCCTATAAGGTTTATCAAGAGGGTCTCTAGGAATACCGTCAAAAGCAAAGAACGCATTACTATCTTTTGCTTCATAATACTCATAAGTATAAACAACTTTAAAAATAAGATTATCTATATTATCAAAAACACTGTAAGTTGTATTATTTATTTTTGTAACCTTGTATTCATATAAATCTTTTACAACTTCAATAATATTTGTATCATTACCTTCTTCTGCTGCACGAGCATAAGTTTCTGGACTCATCGTTACATCAAAGAATTTTAATGGGTTATAAATTTCAAAACCAGTATAAGTATAAACTGTTGTTGAAGGTTCAGAGAAATAACTATCATTTATTGAAGCTTTTTTAATTGTTAAAATAGCATTATCTGTAAAGTTTGCTGTTGTTACATCTTCAAAGTCAACTTCAATATATAAATTATGATTTCCTACTTCAAGAATTTCTTCCATCCACTCAGTTGTTGTAGGAGTGATTTCAGGTTTTATTTCTTGGTTATTTTCAATAAAGAATCTTACTGAATATCCACTTTCTAATCCAATTGAGAACATATTGTTATGAATTAAAGCGTACAATTGAGCTGGTGTATAAGTTGGATTATACATAATGTCTGTATTATGGAAACCAATTTGTCCCATATATGGTTTTTCAATAATTTTATACTCAAATATGCCTTCGCCATAATAGTTACTTGTTTCACCACCATAAGTAACTTTTAAAAGATAGCTTTGGTCATCAATTGAAACCTTTGATGGAATATTTTCTAAAGGAGTATCTTTATCTGTTGATAAATAGAAAGCAAATGTTAAATAATCATGACTATTTAAATCACCATCATAAGTATAGTAAAAACTATTTGTAGCGTTGCCATCTTTATCTTTTTCAACAACTCTTATGTTGTTTAAGAAAGATGTAATAGGTGTATCATCAGAAACATAAACATAAGTTTTCTTTGCTGGGAACACAATTTCTGCTTGAAGTTTCTCAACAGAGAAAGCCCAAGCTTTACTATAGAAATAGTTATTACTTTCATACCCAACAGTAACAGAATAATCACCAACGTTTAACATATAGTTTGCTGGCCATTCAATATTTGCATCCATTGTAAATGTTACATCTTCTTTAAAGTTAGGAGACATTGTAAATTCAAATGGAAGAGAATCTCTATCAGCAAGGTTAAATTGTGTTGTGTAATAGAAAGAGTCTTTCCAGTTATCAATTGAAATATTTGCAGATCTTTCAATCTCAAAAGCTTGAATTGCATTTACTGAAGAGCCTTTATTTGTTCCATCTTGATAAAATGTATAGTTTGATGTTGTTGTGCATGAAGCAATACAAATATAAACACCTGCATTAACAGGGCTTGTATATTCACTTGACTCTAAATCTAAACAAAATTGACCGTTAATAACTAAGTAGATTGCACCATTTTGATTTAATAAAACAAGTTTGTCTATTACACCAGCATCCCTTATTGGTGAAGATTTAAAGTTTGTAGATTTTGCCCCAGCTGAAGTATCTGCAACAAAAACACCATCTCTTTCAACATAATCATAGTAAACATATGCACCATTAGCTGTGCCTGCGTATACTGTTTTTATTTTATAATAGTTGTAAGTAATAGCATATTTTTCGGTAGTTGTTTCTCCTTCAAGAGACAACGCAAATCTAATAAACTTTGAAGTTCCATCAAAACTTACTGTTGATAATGGATCAAAATTAAATCCTGATTCTTCCTTTATAATATTAAGTTCCTTAGGAACAACACTTAAATAAACTGTTAAATTTAATGGATTATAGTTATTGTCAATTTCTCTTTCTGTTCCAACCTTTCTTGCTTGAACAGTAATACTTATTGGATATTTTCTACCAGCATCTAAAGATGATAATGAATAGTTTGCTTCAACATAGTTAAAGTTCAAACCATTGTCCCAAGGCATTAATGAAATTGTTTCTTCGTTTGCGCCACCAAACACAGGAAGCTCAACTCCACTGCCTTCAACAGTATAAGTTTCTTTTAGGGCAGAAAGTGTATTTCCGCCATATGATAGAGTTGAAGTAAAACTTAAATAACTTTCATCACATAAAACAGAGATATTTGTTCTTGTTATATCAAGATATCCATAGTTTGAAACACTTAAAACACAATTATTTACAACTTTACCATCAATA
The DNA here is from genome assembly GCA_045637945.1 of Clostridia bacterium. GTDB lineage: Bacteria > Bacillota > Clostridia > Christensenellales > UBA1242 > UBA7862. Next base: position 6,140 of record JAZUAI010000022.1, on the reverse strand, counting down.
GCTGTAAATTCTATGTATTTTGTTGAGCAATAATGAGGATCGCAAACAGAACTATCGCATACATGGTTTTTATTTAAAATAATAATTTTTGAACCTGCATCAGCCAAGTTAAGTGAAGCAACATAGCTGCCTACATTTTTAGGTATAACATTTGAGGTTTCACCAGCACTATATGCAAATGAGTATTTACTATAAACTAAGTTAACAATAGGATCTTCGCCTTCTTCAAGCTCAAAAATTTCGTAACCTTCAGTAGTACATATTAAACTGAATGAATCTTCTCTATCTTTACCATTATATTCATATGAAACTATTGACTCTTGTTTTAATTTAGATTCAACAATTGCCAATTCAATTACAGCAACATTAACTGTATAAACAATATCATGACCAAGTTGTATTGAATAGCATGAAGTAACTTCTTCTCCGTTATAGAAAATTTTTAATTCAACGCCTTCCTCAGCGACTTTATAAACACTTTCATTTACTGTTAAAGTTAAATTTAATTCTGAAGTAGACCCCACAACTAAATTTGATATTTCATAATAAGCACTTCCAAGTTTTTCAACTGTTAAACTTATATTTTCACTATTCTCTCTTTTTTGTGAAACTATATTAAGAGTAACATCTCTTTTGTTAATTTTATAAGTTGCTTCAGGGTTAAAACTTAAACTGTAGTTATTGTTGCAAGCAAATGTTCCAACAACAATATTATAACTTTCTACTTCTTTTGTGGTTGGATTAATTTTTACTGGATAATAATCACCAATTTTTTCACCATTTAAAGCAAATTCTCCACTAAATACTGGTGCTTTTAAAATTGAAGAATTATATCCTGGAGCAATAGTATAAGTCCAATCAATTTTTTGAGGATATGAACTGCCATATATAGTTGTATATGATATAGGTTTTACAGTAACAGTTCGTGGATAAATTGTAAAATATACTGGGGTTGAGCTTAATGTAAGAGTATAATTTTCACCAAAAGTTAAATTGCCTAATGAAATTAAGTAATCCCCTACATTTTCTCCTGCAACTCTTACTAAAGAGCCATCTGCTGTAATAGAATCTTCAGGAATTTCTGAATATGTATACAACAAAGCAGGGTCGTTCTCTCCATATATTTTGTTTTGGTTTGTAAATTCTTCTGTAAGGCTTGGGCTTACAATTACACTATAAGGTAAAATTGAAAAATAATATGGCTTACTTGTATCAAATTTAACATCAAAATATTCTACCTCAGGAGAAGCAAAAGTAACTGTATTTAAGAATATTTGATAATCACCACAATTTTTAAATGAAGAACACTTATTATCTGTTACACCATTGCTATCAATTCTTGTATAATAGCCATCTTTTTTCATTGTTAATAAACTTCTGTAATTAGATGCTATTTGTTCAATTGTATATTTTTGACCCTCTAAACCTATTACTTCATAATCTTGACCAAATCCTGCAGGCATACCATTATCGTCTGCTTTTCCATCAAATTCCTTGGTCTTTGTAGTTAACTTAGGCTTAATTGTAATAGTTACTTTTGTTAAGTCTAGTGATGAAGAAACTAAAGAAATATTATAATTGTTCTCACTACTTACACCTTCACCAAAATAAATCTCACCTATTTCTGTTGTGTATGATGTGTGGTAACCTTCTTTAACAATTTTTGTAAGTTTAATTGTAAAGTTAAAACTACCGCCAGTTCTTAGTATAAATGTACCTTCTTCGTTAAAATTCTCTGCCTTGTAGCTTTTTCCTTCTCCCGGTGTGTTTGTTAAAATTTCTTCATTGTTTATTTTTACACTTTTTAAGTTTGCTTTATAATCTGGAACTTCTTTATTTGGTAAAAGAGGGAAATAACTTAATGTATGAACACCTGTTCCGCCACCAGCTACACTGGTTGGATTTTTATAAGGACCTTCCTCATCTTCTAAAACAATAACAATTTCACTTGCAACAATTGTAAATTTAATTTTAGCTTTTTCTTGTTCAGGAGTAAGTCCTTCACCTTTTACAGCTCTTTCACCCAATGAAATTTTATAGTTTGTATTAAGAGCGTTATCAATTTTATAATAATAAGTTCCAACATCTGCTAAATAATTACCTTCTCCCAATGTGTCAGGTCCAGCACCATAATCTACTTGTAAGAAGTTTGGAATTGTATCTTTATTTATAAAACTACCTTCAACTACCCTATAAGCAAAAGTAGCATAATCATTTTCTCCATATACTTTTTGTTGATTTTCTATTGGTAAAACTTGTAATGTTCTTGGATTAATTGTTAATTTGCCATTTATTTCAACAACAATGTCTAAGTTAGGGCTTGTTGTTGTGGCGTTTTCATAACATAAATCATATTGACCATAAACATCAGGCTCTTTAACTATAACATTAAGCAAACCAACGCTGTTTTTTACAGCATCGTTACCTTCAAACTTATAACTTGGTTGACCAAGCAAAATATTGCTAGAATAATTAACATTTTCATCGGTTAATGCTTGAAGACCACTAACTTTATTTTCATTTTCTGTATATTCTTTGTATGAATACAAAGCAAATTTATTTGGCTCAATATTTGCGCCATAAATAATTGATTGATCTTGAATACTCAAAACAACTTCTTTTTTAGAAATATTTAAAGATCCAGGTGTAATTACAGCTGATGATTGATAGTTTGATCTAATTTGCTCATCTTCAACAAGTTCAAAATAAACACTTGTATCATGGCTACCAACATTGCTACCTCTTTGGGCTTTAGTTGTTATTATGTATTTACCAATTTTTGTTTCACTGTCTTTACCTATTCCTAAAAGGTTTGAACCAATATCTCCGTTTGTTAATAAATCCCTAGGCAAGTTATTTTCGTTATAAAGGCCTGAAGGCAATTCATCACCATATGTTATTTGAAAATTTTCACCAGTTAAATTAAGTTTTGCAGGTTCAACTTTTAACATTGCTGAAGTTTGAATTTCTGGGTTTTTAACCTCTTGGCAAATTATTTGATATGTGCTTGCATTTATAATTTTGTCAACATACTCACCTTTATCACCTTTATAAATATCAAAAAACAAATACTCATAAGTGCCGTCATCTTCATCTTGCATTATTTTGTATGTTGGATAATCTTTTTTAAAGTCTGCCTCAATTATATCTTCACCAGTATAGCTTGTAACAAAAGTTGATTGTGAAAAACTCATTTCATCAGCGTCTGGTTCAACAACAAATTTTAAGCTGGCAGAAATAAGTTGCCCATTACTGTTATAGGTTTTTGCTGTTATTGTTGCAATACCAACCCCTTTTGGACTAACAGTAACTTTCTTTTCTACTGAATCTAAATAAACTGTTAAAACATCAGTTGCATTACTTTCCCATGTAAAATCGTTAACTGTATAATTGTTTGGTTGAATATCAACATTGATAGAATAACTTCTTACATTGGATTTTAATCTGTAATAACCACTTGTTAATGAACAATTTTCATTTACAGTTAGTGACAGAGAAATGCTTTTTAAAGCTTCTTGCTGACAAGCAAAACCACAAAGCATTGTAATTAAAAGTATAGGTATTATTAAAAAGCTTTTTAAAAATTTTTTCATAAGCTTTTCTCCCCTTTTTTATCGTTTATTTTTTTTATTATATAGTTTAAAAAACGCAGTAGCTATGTATAATACTAGATATTATAAGTATATAATATATTATTTTTCTTTCAAAACAAAAAATGTATTTTTGCTTTATATTTTTTATTGATTTTAAAGTTTAATTTGTGTATACTTTTTAAGTAAAATTATTAAAAGGAAAACAAATGAAAGCCGTTATTCAAAGATGCCTAAGCGCAAGTGTTGAAGTTGATAAAAAAATTGTTGGCGAAATTCAAAAAGGTTTTGTTGTTTTTTTAGGTGTTGGCAAAGACGACACTGATGAAGATTTGCAATATCTAGTTAGAAAAATTTCTGGCTTGCGAATTTTTGAAGATGAAAACCAAAAAATGAATAAAAGTATTTTGCAAGTTGATGGCGAAATGTTGGTTATAAGCAACTTTACTTTATACGCCAATACTTCCCGTGGCTTTAGACCTGATTTTATAAACAGTATGATGCCCCAAAGGGCAGAAGAATATTATAAAAAATTTGTAGAAGAATGCAGTAAAACAAACTGCTTTAAAAAAATTAACACAGGTATTTTTGGTGCAGACATGAAAGTTTGTGTTGAAAATGATGGCCCTGTAACTATAATAATAGAATCGGAGAAAGCAAAATGAAAAAAGAAAAAAGACTTATTACAGCAGCTTTAACATATGTAAACAATATTCCTCACGTAGGTCACATTGTTGGCTGCCATTTACCAGCTGATATTTTTGCAAGATTTTGCAGAAGTTATGGCTATGATACAACTTTTGTTGGTGGTTCTGATATGCACGGAACTCCTTCACTTGTAACAGCACAAGAATTAAATATTCCTGTTGAAGAATTAACAAGCAAATTAGATGCTGTTCACAGCCAAATTTATAAAAAACTTAACATTAGTTATGATATTTATTCAAATACACATACAAAAACACACGAAAAAATCACAACAGATTTCTTTTTGGAACTTTACAAAAATGGTTTTATTTCTGAAGGTGAAACAGAAATGTTTTACTGTGAACATGACAACATGTTTTTGCCAGATAGATTTGTAATTGGAACTTGCCCAAAATGCGGTTATGAAAATGCAAACGGTGACCAATGTGAAAAATGCGATAGTTTATTTTCACTTAACGAACTTAAAGATGCAAAATGCAAAGTTTGTGGCAAACCTGCAGTTTTGAAAAAATCAAAACATATTTTCTTAGACCTTTCAAAAGGAACAGAAAAACTTGATAAGTGGATTGAAACCAAAAAGGACGTTTGGAGACCTCACGTTTATGCTGAAGCAAAAAAATGGGTTAAAGAAGGTTTAAAAGACAGATGTATTTCTCGTGATATTAAATGGGGCTTCCCTATTCCACTTGAAGGATACGAAAACAAAGTTTTCTATGTTTGGTTTGATGCTCCTATTGGTTACATTTCAATTACAAAAGAACTTAGCGAACAAAAATATAAAGATTTATGGCAAAGCAAAGATGCAAAAATTTACAACTTTGTCGGAAAAGACAATATTCAATTCCATACAGTTTTCTTCCCAACAATGCTACTTGAAAATGGCCAATACAATTTAGCACACAACGTTGTTGGCCTTAACTTCTTAAACTATGAAGGTCAAAAATTTAGCAAGAGCAAAAAAATTGGAGTTTTCTGCAATGCTTTACTTGATGACAACCCAGAAATTGATGTTGATGCCCTAAGAGCTTACTTAACAACAATTATTCCAGAAAATCGTGATACCGATTATAAATGGGAAGATTTTAAAAATAATTGCAACTCAGAACTTGTTGGAAAATATGGCAACTTGTTTAATAGAAGTTTAAATATGATTAAGAGTTATTTTAATAACAAACTTGATATTGACTTAAACGATTGCACATTAAACGAACTTGACCAAGAATTGTTAACTGCTATTAAAGAAATGCCAAACAAAATTGCTGAATCATTTGAAAAAGCAGAACTTAGAGATGCTTACAAACTTATTATGAACTATGCAACAGTTGGTAACGGATATTTAGAAAAATCAGCTCCTTGGAAACTTATGAAAGAAGAAAAAGCTGATGAAGCTAAAAAAGTTTTATACTTATGTTTAAATCTTTGCGCAAGTTTGTGTATTGTAGCTTCTCCAATTATTCCTACAAAAGTTAAAGAATTGTGGGCTAATCAAGTTGGTTTAGAAGGCGACCCAACAGCAAACGATATGTGGCAACAAGCAACAGAATTGCTTATTAAAAAAGGCCACGAAATTAAAGGCGTTCAACCAATTTTTGAAAGAATTGATAATGAAAAACTTGAAAAAATCAAATCAATTATGGCTGAACCATATGAAATTAAAGAACATTTTTAATTTTTAAAGTCAAAAAAGACCACTAATTACAGTGGTCTTTTTTTTAATATTTAAATTTGTTAGTAAATTTTTTTTAATAATGCTAAACTAATGTTATTAAAATTTAAAAGAAGGTTTTTTATGAAAATAAAAAAGAATATTTTCCACATAGTCTTTTTTGACTTTTTCTTTGG
>JAZUAI010000021.1:0-32621 GCA_045637945.1 Clostridia bacterium | reverse complement strand
ACAAAAAAATAAGCATATGTATTTATTCATATACTTATTATTTACTCAAAAACATATATTAAACAGCATTTTTAGTTGTTAAATTTTTAAATTTTGTGCCACAAGCAGTATTATGCAAAAAAATAAACCCGATTAAGTATTAATCAGGTTTGTTTTCTTTTTGTTTAAGTTTTTCTTTTCTAGATTTAATTCTTAATTTAATTTTAACTCTTTCTCTAAATGGAAGTTGCCAAAATTCTTTGTATTTTGCTAATCTCTTATCACCTATAATATAGTCATAAGTTAAAACGCCAAAGCCTTGTAACAAGTAAACATAGTAAGCAAGAATTCTCCAAATAATAAGAGCCCAAACTTGCGCACCTGTTGCAAACAAGCTACCAAATAAAACTGTAAAGCTAAGGTCAGCAGTTCCAACCCCCATTGGTATTGGGTTAAATGCAGAACCTAAATCAACCATAACCGCAATAGTTACAATTGTTGGCCAAATACTTGGATCCCATCCATTGAAAGCACAATATATAAAGAAAGGCATTGTATATGTTGCTAAAAAGAAAAATACAGAAGCAACAACATTAACAAATATTACCCAAAAAGATTTACTATAAGCACGAGTTGTTGTTTGCCATGAGTTAACAGTTTTCATAACTTTAACAAACACTTGTTTATAATCTTTTATGAGTTTAAATTTACCAATTTTAATTTTGTTTACAAATTTTAAAATAGTCGCAATAAAGGCTGTTCCTGCCCTACGATTAAGCGAAATAATTGTTACAATAGAAATTACTGCAAATAAAGTTGCATAACCTATCCAGCTAAGTGTTGAAACAACACCTCCAGCAACAGTTCCTAAAGTTGCGGCAAGTGAATTTGTAAATAATTCACGGAATAATACAAATGAAACACAAAGGAAGTAAATTATTTGATAAAATATGTATTTACCCATAACAATGGATATACCTTGACCAGCTTTAATACCATATTTATGCATATAAAAAATTTGGAAAGGTTGACCACCAGTGCTAAGAGGTGTAATGGCGTCATAGTGCCTACCAAGAGCACCAACTTTGTAAGATAATCTAAACCTAAATAAGCCGGTTGCTTTGTGTGTTAAAATTGAATACTTGCACTGATCCATAATCATGCCGAACAAGAACATACCAAATGCAGCAAGAATAAACCACAAGTTAACATCAAAAATAACAGATAGAGATTCTAGAGGATTACTTTCTTTTGAAAGTTGAACCCACATAATAACAACAATTACTAAAATATTGAGGGCAAAGTATAAAAAGTTTAACCACTTTTTCTTTTTACTTTTTGTTTTATCTTTTTGTCTACTCTTTCTTACTCTTTGCTCTTGTTGTTCGTTTTCTTTTTCTTTATAATGTTTTGCAGATTTTTCCGAGATACAATATTGATTTTCATCATCAAAATTTGCGCCGTAATTACATCTTAATTTTTTAAGTCTATTACGTTTATAAAACAATTTAATCAACTTTGGTTGATCAGGAAATTTGTATTTTTCTTTAAGAGAGTGTTTTTTATTTTCAAGTTGGTCTGGCGATGTTTCTCTTAACTTCACTTCATTACTGTTAACAGTTATTTCTGTTTGTTCAGATTGACTTTTCTTTTTAGCAGCCATTACTCCTCCTTAAAAATTTTTCTCAATTAAATATAAGATATATATTATCTATTTATATAATAATATAATATATATCCTATATAGTATTAAAACATATCTTTAAAATTGTCTGTATTATATTGAGTACCTTTTGTAAAAGTATCAATAATATCTTGCTGATGAATTGAATAAGTATCTTTTGTTATTTTTTCATAGATAAGTTCAAAAAGGTTTTGTCCATAAGCTATTGATGTTTTTTGTTTTGACAATTCACTATAAACGTTTGAAACATCTAACTTATTAGAAACAGTATTTTGTAATGTTCCTGTATACAAAACGATGTGATAACCTTTGTAGTTATCTGATTCTTGTAAGAAAGGAGCAGAAATTGCACCTGCATAACCTACACCGTTTGGGAATATAAGATTAACATTTTTATCATAATTTGCTTTTACTTCAGTTTTTGTTAAATCAACTTTACCGTTATTATAAAGTGTTCTAACAGCTTCAGTAAAGCTTTCAACCATGGCACTTGTTTTTGTACCTACAACATAATCAAATTTAGCATTAATCATACCTGAATCTTGGTTGTATTCATAAATTTTTTCATCAAAAATTTTAACAACTTCGTTTACATATTCATCACTTGTATAATCAACTTCAATTTTTTGAATTTGACTTAAAATTTGATTATATAAATCTGTCACACTCAAACCTTCTGTTGAAATGGTTTCTACTCCATCTTCATCATAAGTTCTCTTATAAGCATAAGTATTGTCTTGTGATTTAATTTCAGCTAGTCTTTCTTCAAGATATGGTGCAACAAGTGGATCTTCTTTTGCTAAGTTGATATCATCTTCTTGATCTTGAGTTAATTTAACCAAAATATGCATACATGTAATAAGTTCTTCATCATCAGCTGGAGAACCATAATAGAAATAGTTTTCTCTTTCTGTAGAGTTTGTTAATGTCTTGTAGAAAGTATTTAATCTTTCATCAAGATCTGCAATGTCATTGTTATAAGTTAAATCATACAATTCTTTGTTTGATTGATATATTGAATTATATTTATCAACTATTTTTTGCAATGTTACATCATTAACATAATAATAAACTTCTTCTTGGCCATCATTTGAAACAGTAAAATAATCAAAGCCATAATTATCTTTATAAGTATTTTCAAACTTTTTAAGTTTTGCGTTTTCTAAGTTTGTTTTATATACTCTGTCAATTTCTCTATTAAATGTAGCTGTATCAGAAGTGTCTTTATAATTATAGTCTTTTTGATTTCTCTTTAAAGCTGTGATGTATCTATTCCATACAATTGTTTCATAGTCTTTATTTGAACTTCTTAATTTTAATTCATAATCATATTGAGTTTTATTTTTTGGAACATAGTTGTTATCAACAGAAATTCTTTTTACAATTTTTGTTGTAGGTTCTCCACCTTCTTCAACTTCAACCGCTACAAATTTTGTAGTATAAACTTCTTTTTTACCATATTCACTTTCTGGTGTAGATTCTTCTGTTTCTTCTGTAGTTAAATCATCACTTGAAAGATTTAAATCTTTTTTAACAGATTCAACAATAGATTCAATTGAAGTATCAATATAATTCCATGTTTCTTTAATAACTTCATACTTTTCAGCATCTGTAAGTTTATATCTTGCATCTGTCTTTTCAAGTTCTTCAATATGGTTAATTAAATATTGTCTGGTAACAAGGTCGTCTATAGTTTTTTTCATAGCCTCTTCCCTTGTGTAGCCATAGTAGTTGTCATAATAGTAACCAGAACTATTATATGCATTTATAAGTTGTTCTCTTGTAATTTCAATTTCGCCTGAAGTAGCAACAATTGAATTTAAACCAGCATAGTTGTTTGTATCAAACAAATTGCAGCCAGTAAAAATTGACAAGCAAGAAAACAAAAACATAAGTAGTGTTGCAATTTTCTTTTTCACAGTAAAACTCCCTAATTTTTATAAACAACAAAAGTTGTTTTAATTGATTTATTCTTTTCATTTTTATTAACCCAAAAAAACAAAATTGGGCACAACATTAAAGAATATAATATAAGCAAGATACATTATACAATAACAAAAATAATAAATCAATTATTTATTTTTAATTTGCAAACAATTAATTAAAAATTTTATTAAATTTTCTTGAGCAATTTCAATGCTTGTTTGTTTGCGCAAAGTAATTATTGGCAAATTTTCACAAGTTAAAACATACTCTACTGTTGGTTTCTTTAAAACTTCATATATTTTTGAAGACAAAACATCTTGATAAAATACTATTTTTGCATTAAATTCATCAATTTTTATAAGCTTAACATTTAATTGCTGAGCCAAGTTTTTAATTAAACCAACCTTGCAGAGCTGTTCAACTGTTTTTGGCAATGAACCATATGCATTTTTTGTTGTTTCAACCAAGTTTTGCAAACTTTCAAGCGTTGATAATTTGCTAACTTTTGTATAAAAATCAATTCTACTTTCATTTTGAGAAATATAACTATTTGGCAAATACGCATTAAGTGAAATATCAATTTTAATTTCTTTAATTTCTTCCACTTTTTCACCTTTAATTTCGCTTACTGCTTCATTTAAAAGTTTAACATACATATCATAGCCAACTTGCTCCATGTGACCATGTTGCATTCTACCCAAAACATCACCTGCTCCCCTGATTTCAAGGTCACGCATAGCAATTTTATAACCACTGCCAAAATCAGAAAATTCCATAATAGCATCAAGGCGTTTATACGAATCTTCTGTTAAAGTTTTATTTTTTGAAAAACTAAAATAAGCATAAGCATCAATATTACTTCTGCCAATTCTTCCTCTTAATTGATAAAGTTGGCTAAGACCAAGTTTGTCTGAATCAATTACAAACAAAGTATTTGCATAAGGAAGATCAATACCGTTTTCAATTAAAATCGTACTTATTAAAATTTGAGTTTTTCGCGAATACAAATCATAAATTGCACTTTCTAACATCTTGGGACTCATTTGACCATGTGCAAGCCCAATATTTACATCCGGAAGCATAGATTTGACATGAGCATATAAATTTGTAATAGTTTCAACTCTATTATAAACAATTAAAACCTGACCATCTCTTTCAAGTTCTTTTTTACAAGCATTTAACAAAAGATTGTCAGAATAATCAATTACAGCCGTTTTAATTTGTTTTCTTTCTTTTGGTGGAGTTGATAAAAAGCTTACATCTCTTATACCTACCAAAGACATATACAATGTTCTTGGTATTGGAGTAGCAGACAAAGACAAAACATCAACTGTTTTTTTGATATTTTTTAATTTTTCTTTATCTTCAACCCCAAAACGTTGTTCTTCGTCTAAAATTATAAGACCTAAATCTTTAAATTTTACATCATTGCTAAACAATCTGTGAGTTCCACAGATCAAATCTATCTTGCCTTCTTTTAAGTCTGACAAAATCTTTTCTTGTTCTTTTTTTGTTTTAAATCTGTTTATTGCCTGAACATTTACTAAAAAGTTTTTCATTCTACTAAGAGCGGTATTGTAATGTTGTTCACACAAAATCGTTGTTGGACAAATAATTGCAACTTGCTTACCATCTTGAATAGCTTTAAAAGCAGCTGTAAGAGCAACTTCAGTTTTTCCAAAACCAACATCGCCACATAAAAGCCTATCCATAATTTTGCTGCTTTCCATGTCAGCTTTTATTTCTTTAATTGCTTGAATTTGATCTTGTGTATGTGGGTAAGGAAATGCATTTTCAAACTCTGTTTGCAAGTAAGTATCTTTTGAATATTTAAAGCCTTTTGAATTCATTCTTTCTGAATAAACTTTAATTAAATCAAAGGCCATTTCTTTAATAGAATTTTTAACTTTTTGTTTTACTTTAAAAAATTCTGTTCCACCAATCTTGTTACACTTTGGTGTTGCTTCACCAATAAAGGCTGAAAGCATATCTGCGTTCTCTGATGGCAAATACAAAACATCACCATCACGATACTCAATAACTATATAATCCCTATAAACAGCCGTTATTTTTAAGTTTTTTATGCCAATACACTTTCCAACACCATGAATTTGGTGCACAACATACTCTCCAACTTTTGGCAAAAACTTAGGCTTAACTTCCTCTTGCATAGTACTGGTTGAAGCCAAAACTTGCACAGAATTTAAAGCTTTACTACCAATTAAAACAAACTTTTCCATTTCAAAGTTTGCTGAAAAAGGAATGTTTTTTAATGTAATATTTACTGCCCCTTCTTCAACATCTTTTAGTGATGAAATTTGATTATATTTTATTTTTTCATCATCAAAAAATCTCTTAACTTTATTTAATGTTAAAGGCAAAGCGCAACTTATTAAAACTGTATTTTTGTTTTGTTTTAATATCTTTACATCTTCAGTGAGTTCCACAAAATGGTTGTGATATTTTTTGTTTGCTTGACACAAAAAGTTTACAACATATTCGCTATCAAATATTTTGTTTTGAGAAATAAGCCTTGCATATGCAATAAGCTTAAACTCTAAAATTCTTGCTAAAATTTCTTTTCTGTTTGCATAAAAATCTAATGTTTTTGGCAAAAATTCACCTTTTAAAGATAAATCTAAAAAGTTTTCAACAGTTTCATCTTCAAAGGTTTTTAATTTATCTGATATAAGTTTTGGTTCATCAATAACAACCAAAGAATCTTTTTTAATATAATCAAAAATAGTTGCGTTAAAATAATCACAAAAAGGCAAAAAGAAAACGCTTGAAATACCAGTTAAGTTGTTATCTAAATACTCAAACTGAGTTGCCATGATGTTTGATATTCTAAGCATGCTATCTGGCGACAAATCTACTTTTGACAAATTCTCTTCAATTTTGTTTTTTATTTGTTGTTTATCAATTTTAGTTAAATCAAAAAAAGTATTACAGCAAATTTCAATTTCCTTTACTTCCCTTTCTTGTTTAAAGGTTGTTGGATTAAAATAATTTATTTTTTCTACTTCAGTATCAAAAAATGAAATTCTAACAGGTTTATCACTATTGATTGTAAAAACATCAACAATATCTCCCCTAACAGCAAAATCACCTTTATTTGAAACCATTTCTTGACGAGAATAACCCATCGCTAAAAGCTTGTTTGCAAAATCATCAATTAAATAATCTTTTCCAAGTTCTATTTTTATTTGGTTTGATAAAACAAACTCTTTGTTTGGCAATTTTTGAAAAAGAGCAAAAGGCGTTACAAGTAAAACATCATAATCACCTTTTGCAAGTTTTGAAACATTTATAAAATATTCTTTAAAAATCTTTGAAGATTTTTCACTTATAGAAATCATCAGTGGTAATTGTTCAGGCAAACAAACAACTTTTTTACCTAATGACTCTAGTTGTAATTTATAATCTTGTAAAGAATCAATATTATTGGCAATAACAGTAATTTTTTGCGCAAATAAACTTGGTAAAAAATATTTTTCACCATCGTTTAATCCACTTATTGTCGAATATTTATAAGATTGTAAATCTTGTAATCTATTTAAAATATTATTCATTATTACCTATATTTGAAAGTATTTTTTCTAAAGCCAAGTCATAGCAACCTGAAATTAAAGCCTTGCTTTCATCATCTATTTTGCTTAAAACATAATCTTTTAAATCAATTGATTTATCATTTCCAGCACCAATTTTAACGCGTTTAAAGTTTTCGCTTTTTAATTCGTGCACTATGTTTTTAAGGCCATTGTGTGTTCCACCACTGCCCTTTTCTCTATATCTAGAGGTACCTTTTGGCAAATCAATATCATCGCAAACAACAATTATATTTTCTGGAGAAACTTTATAAAAAGAAGCAAAATATCTTACAGCTTGCCCACTTAAATTCATATATGTTAAAGGTTTAATTAAAAAAACAATTTCATCTTTATATTTTGTTTGGGCATATAGAGCATTTCCTTTTGATTTGCTAATAGAAACACCCAGCTTTTGAGCAAGTTTATCAACAACTTCAAACCCTAAATTATGATAAGTGTTTGCATATTCTTTGCCAGGATTGCCTAAACCTACAACTAACTTCATTTTTTATTTTTCTCCCTTATTGTCTTTTAAATATTCAAACGGGCCAATAAAAGAATCTGGTTTTGTTTGAGTATTTTTTAAAACAGAACATAAAACTTTTGTGCCTTTTTTTATTCTGCTGTTTTCAATAACATTATTTTCTTGCAAAACAACATCTTTTTCAATAATTGTATTACCTTTAATTGTATTACCTGCATATATTTCAACAAAAGGCGCAATTTCTACTTGGCTATCAATATATGTTGTTTTAACATCATGAATAATAACTTTATTTTTCAAATGTTTATCTAATATTTTATTTTTTAATTGTTTTTCAGCAACCGATAATGTTTTACAATCAAATACAGCAAAAAAATCTTCCTTATCAATAAAAGCAGGTTCTGCACTATTTTCAACTTTGTTGTTTTTAAAGTTTTGCGAAGCAATAATAAACCCTCTTGGTAATTTACAAAAATCAAGTTGTTTTGTTGTTGCGTAATCAAGCGCATCTAATACTGTTGCTGATTTTAAAAGTGGTGTATCTGAATATAAAACAATAGTATAATCTTCATCCTTAATAAAAGGTTTTATAACTTCAAAAGCATTGTCTTTTTCTGTTAAAGAAACAAACCTAACATCAAAGTGAGATAGACTATCTTTAACCCATTCTTTCATTTGTTTTCCATACAATGATAAATTATAGCCGTTATCTTTTAAGCGGCTATTTTCAACTAATAAAACTATTGCATTAACCTTATATTCTTTTGGAGAAGAAAATTCAAATTCGGTTAATATTTCTGAAGATAAAACAAATTCATTCATAACTATTTATATGATAATTTTTTAAAAAGTTTTTGTCAATGTTTTAAAATTTATATATCCTTTAAAAAAATCAAAAAAGAAATTGAAATATAAAAATCTTTTACTTTGACTAAGTTATAAAAAAAGTGTATTATATAAACACAATAAAGACTTCTTTATTATAAATATTGTTTATTAAAAAACAAAAGGACATTAATTTTAAATGGGATTATTTTTTATTTTTATACCAATAGTATCTTTTATAATTTTTATTACTGTAATTGTATTTATTGTTCGTATAATTAAATTTGGTTTTAAAGTAACCAAAAATGTATCTCAAACAATTTTGGAAAAAACAGACCCAGATTATGTAAGAAACAAACACAAAATAAAAGAACAAGAAAATAATGATTCAGACCAAATTTCTCCAAGACTTACTCAGGATGATATGGCAAAAGGAAGAGGTTTTGTTTTTTGCCAATATTGTGGATGTAAAAATAAAGTAACAGAATTTAGATGCCACAGTTGCAAAGCCCCACTAAAATAATTTAACAACAGTAAATAGCATAAAAATAAAAAACATTCAAAATTTTGAATGTTTTTTTATTTGATAAAAATTTTTAAAACAGTTTAAAAACTACATAATAATTTCACTTTCAAAGTATTGTTCTTGAAACGAAACTAAATTATATATCATATCTTTTGTATATTCAATTTTGCTATTTAAAGGAACAGCAACTAACTTATCTTCGCAATCATTAAACCTGTGAATAATCGCAATAACCTTTGCTAACGCTGTTTCAACAGGTTTTTCTTCTTCTAATAAATAAACATCAATTTCTTCACCATCACCTGAAACAGTGTTTTTAATATAACCATAGTTTAATTTGTAAATAATATTTTTATGTTTTGGATGCACTGTATTTATTGGCCTATCAATTGTAACTTCAATTTTTTTGTTTAGATATTTTTTTAACATTTTTTTTCTTATTCCTTATTTCTATAAAAAAGTTTTTTATTAAAGACTTGCTTTCTTCTTCAAGCAATCCACCTTCAACATCAACAAGATGTTCAAAAGTTTTATCTTGCAAAAAATTATATTTACTGCCTGCGCATCCATAATTTAAATCTGGACAGCCAAAATAAACTTTTTTTAACCTAGCATTTATTATTGCCCCACTACACATTGGACAAGGCTCTAAGGTAACATACATTTCACAATCATCAAGCCTAAAACTTTTTAGTTTTTTACAAGCCTTATCAATAGCCAAAATCTCTGCATGATACAGTGCATTTTGTTTTTTTTCGCGCCTATTATAGGCCTCAGAAACAATCTTATTATTTCTAGTTATAATTGCTCCTACAGGCACTTCGCCTTTCCTATAGGCCTTTTTCGCCAAATTTAAGGCATGTTGCATAAACTCAATATTAGTTTTTTCCATTTTTTCTCTTTTTTTGTTTTTAAATTTTTGTGTTTTTTATATATAAAATTTATATATCTTTTTCTTCATTTTTTTTACATTTAAATTGTTTTAATAAAGATAAAATTACATTTTTATTTTTATCAAAAATCGATTGAAGATTGTTTAATTTTATTGGGTGAAATAACTTATCATTTCCAACCTCAATAGTAAAACCTATAACCCCTAATTCCATAATACAATAATCTTTATATCCACCACAACTATTTTTTGTAAATATTTTTTTATAACCGGTTTGCTTTATTAAAGTGCTTAAATATTTTTTTTGCTCAATTTTTGTTTTTTTATTTTGATTTTTAAACCCCCAATAAATTACTTCTCCTTTACTGTGATAACTCAAAGTTAAAAAAGGATTAACTTTTTTTGTTAATGATATTATTGCTTTTGTTTCATTTTCTGAATTAGGTTTAAACCCTATAAAATTTTCAGCACCCGGAGTGATGTGATTGTTTAATTTACCACCACCCCAACACACATTAAAGTTTGTATTTAAATCAACCCCGTTTGCATTTGCCTTAAACATATTTTTGTCAAAATATTTAAGCATCATTGAAACAAATTTCTTTTTCTTTTTGTTGTTTATATTTTTTTCACCATTTACACAAATATCAACGCCATCTGGGTTTAAAAGAGGAACAAAAAATATTTGCCCATCAAAATCAAAATTTTTTAAATACTTTATAATTTTTACAATTAAAAAAGATGTTATATATTCCCTAGCATGAATTCCTGCTTGAACAATAATTTTTTTGTTTGAACTATTATTTCCCAAAACAAAACAAGTTATATTTTTATTCAAATAAGTTTTACCTATATAAAAATATTTTGTTGTTTTTTTTAAATTTTCTATTTCATTTATTAATTTTTTATAATCGTCCATACAAAAAATAATATATGTTTTAAATTTTAAAAAAGATAAAAAAAACATTACTTGTGGTAAGTAATGTTGTTTTTAATACAAAAAGCTCTGTAAACTTGTTCTTCTAAAAAAACACGCATCAGGTGATGAGGAAAAGTCATTTTAGAAAAACTTATAAGAGAGTTTTCTTTTTTTATTTTTTCACTTAAACCATATGAGCTACCAATAACAAAAGTTATTGTATCAAAATTTTCAAAAGCCTTAAATATTGTTGAAGAAAAAGCAACACTATCATATTGACTTCCTCTTGAATCACAAACAAAAACCTTACCTTTAAGCAGTGGTTCTATTTGTAAAAACTCTTTATCTAACGCATTTAAAATTTGTGCTTGGCTTGGATCTTGTGGTAATAAAAATTCATTAAGTTCTATTACTTTAATATCGCAAAACCTTTTTAATCTTTTTAAATATTCTTCTTGAGCAGACAAAAAGAATTTTTCTTTTAACTTCCCTACGCAAACAATATTAACTTTATACATTTATATTATACCCCACAAGAAAGTAAATACAGTAACTAAAACACCTATAGTAAAAGATGAAACTAAAAATAAAATTTCTATTGCTGTAGGTTTTTTAGATTTTATTTCTAAATCTGTAAAAACCATACTATTTAAACTTTTGATATTATATTGCTTCATCAATTTATTTAAATTGTGTAAATTAGCCAAGTTTGAATCATTTTGAAATTGTGTAGAGCCTTGTGAAAACTCTTGGTTAATTTTTGCAATGTCAGTTAACATATTATTAACTTTTTTAATTCTTGTTTCTTTAAGTAATATACTAAATAACATAACAATACTAAATATTAAAGCAACTAAAACTAAAAAGTTAATTATAAAATAAGTTACAAAATTATCTGAGTATAATACTTTTGTAAAGAAATCATATAAAACTCTTCCAGACCAATTATTATGGCGTGCAAAATCAAAGAAAACACTTAAAAAATTGTTCATAAAGTGAATAATAATTGCTGGAAAAATGTTTTTGCTAATAATAACAGTTAAAGCAATAACAAAACCTAAAACAGTTGCATAGAAAAATTGATTTATATTTAAGTGCATTAAGCCAAAAAATAATGAAGAAAATATAATTGCCTTTTTTATACCCATACTTGAAAAGCCTTTAAGCAACAATCCCCTATGGGCTGTTTCTTCACATATAGCAGGCAAAATAGCAACTGATATAACACTTATAATAAATGCTAGTGTTGAATAATCACCAGTGCTTGCAGATGATAAAGCAGGCACAGTTTCATAACCACACATTCTTATTATTGTTCCAAAAAAAGATGCTATTGATAAGTTTAAAAAATAACATAAAAAACCAATAAAAATACTTATTATTACTGATTTTAAATTTAATTTTGAATAACCAAAATTATTAAGAGTTGTTTTTACTTTTTGACCTTGCATTTTTGAATATAACAAAACTGGAAATAAAAACATTAAACCAACTTGAACTATAATAGTTGAAATTAAATCAAAAATTCCTTCACTTACAGGAATATCAATTATTTGAACAACAATTCTTATAGCAACAAAAGCAACTAAAATAATAAAATAAATTAAAGAAGCTGTAAATAATGAACTACGCTGTTTATTACCCATTAAATAAAACCTCCAAACGAACTAAAACTCCATATAATAACAGCTGCCAATATTGATATAAATAACCAAAATTTATCTTTTGAATCATTATTATTGTCTATCAATTTTTTATCATAATCAGATAAAACTTCGTTATCAACTTCTTGTTGCTGAGTTTGCTCAATAGACACAACTTCTAATGGTTGATTATTAATTTCATATCCAAAATATTTTTTATGTTTATTTGCATAGCTTTTTAAAATTCTAAAAAACAAATAAATAATTAACATACCAACAACAAAAAATAATATTGTTAATAAAACTTCTTTTACACCCCATACATTAAACTCAAAAATAGAAGCCCCTTTTGATAAATAAGAAATTAAAACAATTGTAAAGTTGTTTGCAAAGTGATAAATCATACTATAAATAATTGAGCCTGTATAATGAACAAGCCAAGCAAGAACAACACCTAAAATAAATTGAAAAAATGTATTATAAATTGACAAATGGAATAATGAAAACATTGCCCCACTTAAAATAATTGCTACTATTGCTGAAAATTTTTGTCTTAACCCGTTAAATATTATTCCTCTAAAAATTAATTCTTCTACAATACCAGGTAAAACAGCAAGTAATAAAACAGCAAGTAAAAATTGCCAAAAAGAATCAAGAGGAATACCAACAGAACTGGTTGCTTCTCTTAACCCAAAAATATAATTAAATAAACTTGTTGCATTAACACAAGCAAGAATTGTTATAACAGCAAGAACAATAATGCTTATGCAAATTTTTATGTCAAATTTCGCTTTTAATCTTGTTGCGGTTTTAAAATCTGTTTTAGTAGTAAAATTTAAAACTAAATAAACAAAGAATAAAGCAATTGGGGATGACGCAATATTAACATATTTTACCCAATTTTCATTAACTACAATATTTATATCTTGCCCAGTTGATTGAGCAACTGTTGAAACTAAATTCATAACCAATATACTTGCACAAAACAATGCAAGAAGCACAAATATATAAGTTAAAGCACTTTCCCTTAATGTATAATTTTTTTTGTTCATCTAAAAATTTTCCTTATTTTCTAATAGTATTATTATACTACAAAATATTCTTATAGCAATAATAATTGTAAATTAAAAATTAAATACTGTCCCCACTTCATTTTGAAAAGCAACATCAACACAAACATTGTCACCTTCAATAATTCCATTTGCTTGCAAAATATTTTTAACAGTCGTATATGCAAGCATTGGTGTATTGTTTTCTTCACTGAGGTGAGCAAGAATAACTTGTTTAACACCTGTTTTTACAAGCTCAACAAGAGCTTCTCCACAACTTCTGTTTGATAAATGCCCTTGGCTTGACAAAATACGTTTTTTTAATCTAGCAGTGTATTTTACATTTGCTTTTAAAAGTTGTTCATCATGATTACTTTCAATAAACAAAATATCACTACTACTTAAACAACCTAAAATTTGATTACTAATTTTTCCTAAGTCAGTTGCAACACTAACCTTTTTATCCCCCACCAACAAACTATATCCAACACAAAAATGGCTATCATGAGGCAAAATAAAAGAAGAAACTGTTATATCTTTTATATAAAAATCTGATGAAGAATACCAAACAATTTGTTTTTGAGGCAATGCTAAAATAGAAGGTAAACCATAATTTTGAACATAACTTGGAATAAATATTTTTGCGCTTTTATATTTATTTAAAAATGCTTTTACACCATATAAATGGTCAGTATGTTCATGAGTTAATAAAATTGCATCTATTTTATTTGGATCTATTTCTAATAATTTTAATTTTGATTCAAGAGATTTTAAAGACAATCCGTCATCTATCAAAACACTTGTTTCATTAGACTCTACATAAATACAATTGCCTTTGCTACCACTAGCAATACTAACTGTTTTCATTTTTGCCTCCTTTTAAAAATAGTTGCTTAAATATTATAACATAAAACAACAAAAAAACCACCAACAAAAAATTATGTTTTTATGTTGGTGATTTTTTATTTAATTATAATTTTGCAAAATAACTTTTCCATTTATCCATGAATCAAAAAAACTTTCTAGGTTTGGTTTACAATTTCTTTCAAAAGCAGAAATCAAATGTTCTGGTTTTACATTTGTGTATTTATTTTCTTCAAAATAATACTTTAAAGATTTTTCAAACTTTTTATCACCTACCAATTCATTTAAATTATCAAAAAATAAAACACCTTTTACATATGTTATATAAACATATTCCATATCACCTTTAAATGAATTTACATTTCTTGACATACTACTATCAAAACTGCCATAAACACTGGCGCAAATTTCACTAAACAACAAATAGCTTGAAAGAGAGTTGTTTAAACTATCTTTTACATTTATATTATAGTTAGGATTATATTTATAAAACATTAATGTAGAATACTCTGTTAGCCCCTCATCAAGCCAAGCATACTCACAAGCATTACTTCCAATCATGTTATACCACCATTGATGCGCAGTTTCGTGTATTATTACATTTAAATAATCTTCTTGTTTTTCAACACTATCAGAAATAAAAACTAAGTTTGGATATTCCATACCACCGTGAATAAAATTTGTTTTTGCTACAGAATAAGTTTCGTAAGGATATTTTCCAAACAAATTATTAAAAGTATTAATTGAGTCTACTGCCGATTGCAAACTTTTATCGGCATTTTCATCTTCATAATAATAGTAATAAACAGTGGTATCTCCTGCTTTAGCACTTATTACTTCAAATTTTTTACTCATAACAAAGGCAAAATCTCTTACTACTTGAGCAGATATATCAACCTGTTTTTTATTACTTTCCAAAGTTTTTACTTGCAACTGCTTTCCTGTTGAAGCAACCGAAAAACAATCTTCGTATGTAAGTTTTACATTATAATTTGCCATTTCACTATAAAAAGGGTCTCCGTTGCTCCCATAAGAATCTGTTTTAAAAGAGCCATTTTCATACACACAAGCAATAGGATAAAAATTTCCAAAATTATAGGTATTTTCACCATAACCAAATCTATGCAAACAGTTTGGAAGCAATACAGTAAAATCAATAAAAATATCTACTCTATCTTCTGGGTAAAGTTCTTCTGCAAGCTTAATAATTAAAACTTCATCATCAGGCTCTATAATATTAACCTTTTGCTCTACATTAGATACAGCAACCTTGTTTACTGCAATATTTCCATAATCTTCACCATTAGGATAAGCCTTATCTTTATACGAATTACTTACAGGCTTTGTTTTAGCTTTTTCAGAAAAAGCATTTGGATACAAATGAAACCAAACTTCATTTAATACTACATTTGTATTATTTATATAATTAACTGTTTGCTTGCCATTAAGCGTTTTTGTTTTATCTTCAAAAGACAATTCAATATTATAATTTGTTAAATTTTTTGATTTTGACTTTAAAGAATTCTTTTTGCAACTAGACAAAAAAAACAAACAACAAAAAAGGCAAATTAAAGATAAAGCTATAATTATAACCTTATTGTTTTTTTTGTTTATTTTAGTAGAAATACAAACCATTATAAAATGTTTCCTTTTTTAATTGAGACTATAAAATATATTTATAAAGGTTTATCCTAATTTATGAAAAAATAAAAAAACACTTTAACTAAATTAAAGTGTTTTTTTGTTTTTGATTAAATTGAAAATAAAACAATTGAATAACAAGCAAGAGCACAAATTGCTAAAATGCAAAATGGAATAAAAATCAATAAAGATCTTCTGCATGCAAAACTTAAACCACAAACTGTAATTGTTAAAATAACAGCATATTCTTTAATACTTGTTAATAATGTTGAAAAATTTTCAGGCAAAAAAGCAAATGGCAAAGCTTGGTTTAAATAAGTTAAACCTAAAATAATAATAGTTAAAAAAGCCATTATTTGACCTAAATATGAAAAGAATTTTGAAAAGTTTCTTAAAATAATCATTTTACCGCTTCCTTTTTGTTTATCACTAAAACCATCAAGATCATCAAAGTCATCATTGTTTGAATTTGGCTTTTCACCAAATATTTCTTCTATTGATTTTTCTTGTAATTCTTCGTTTTTAATTTCGTTATTTTTATCTTTCACACCTTTATTATACATATTTTTCATATTAAAACAAGTTAATTACCTTATTTAAGCGATTTTTTACCTCTTTAGAGCCAAGTAAAGCCATAAGTTCATATAAATCAGGGCTATTTCTTCTTGTTGTTATAGCCACTCTTATAACCCCACTAACATCTGCAACATTACCTTTGTATGCTTCAGGATTCTTTTTATATTCCTTCATGTTATTGCAGAAATTTAATTCAGGACAAATATTTTTGATTTTTTCAAACCAAGTTTGTTTATCATCTTTTTCATCATAAACTTTTAAATATTCTTGTAAAATTGCTTTTACATCTTCTTTATCTAATTTTGCATCAAAATCATAATCTTCTGCATTTTTGTCTTCAAGACCAGCAAACATGTAAGAATACAAATCTTTTACCATACTCCATTTTGAAATATCTTTTCTTGGATTATTTGTATTTCTATCAATATCAAAAAGTTTTAAGCAAAAATCTTTTTTATCGTTAATTTTATTATAAAAATCTTCGTCATATGCTTGAGCCCAAGATAAACAATTTTCATAAATATCATTTGCTGTAAATCTGCTTATAACTTGTTTTGAACAATCGTCAAGTTTAACAAAATCAAACATTGGATTATTTGAACCAATCTTTGAGACTTTAAATGGAAATTCAAAGTATGAAGCTGTTGGATTTTGTTTTCTCCAATCTTCAAAATCACTGTTAATTAAGTTAAGCAAATATTCCATTACGCTACTTACAGGATAACCTTGTTCAATAAAATATCTTGCATCTGCTTCAGGGTCTTTTCTCTTACTTAATTTCCTTTTGTTTCCATCTTCATCAAGTTTGCAAACAACAGGTGTGTGTGCATATTTTGGATATGGCAAATCAAAAGCTTTAAAAAGTTCAATGTGAGCAGAAAGTGAAGGATACCACTCTTCCCCTCTAACAACAATAGTTGTTCCCATTAAAGTATCGTCAACAATATGAGCTAAACTATAAGGAGGAGTTTTGTTACTTTTTAAAATAATAATATCTTTTGTATTTTCTCTAACTTCTCTTTCACCTTTAATTAAATCTTTAATCTTAAAGGTTTTATTTGGATCTCCGTTAGATTTTAATCTTATTGCAAAAGGAAGACCTTTTTTAATATTTTCTTCAATTTGTTCAAAAGTTAAATCTCTACAAACATCTTTTTCTTCAATATCATTGTTTTGTTCTAGTTGATCTTGTCTTCTTTTTAAAATTTCATCTTTATTTTGAGCACTTGCACAAAAACAAGGATAAGCTTTTCCAATTTCAACTAAATGTTTTGCAAAAGCACAATAAATGTTTTTACGTTTGCTTTGAACATAATCACCATAGTCGCCAATTTGTTTTTTATTGTCACCTGCATAACCCTCATCTGGTTTTAAACCAAAATACGAAAGCATATCATAAGCAATATCACCAGTATTAGCAACTTCTCTTTTTGCATCAGTATCTTCTAATCTCATATAAAAAACACCATTGCTATTATAAGCAATAAGTTTATCTATAAAAGCACCATAAACACTTCCAATATGAAAATATCCTGTTGGGCTAGGAGCAATTCTTGTTACTTCTGCGCCAACTGGCATAATTCTTTTTGGATAAGCATTAAAACATTCTTTAACTGTTAAATCTACTTCTGGAAAAAGTAAGTTAGCTAGTTTAACATAATCCATAATTTATTTTTACCTTTTGTTTTATTTTTTACATATAACTTAACACACTAGAAATTCCTGAAGTATAAGCTTTGTATCTACCAGAAATAAAGTTTTGTATTAAATTAAAATATGATTGTTGTTTGTATGAAGAATTTTCAATATAAGCAGGTTTGTTAGCTGCTGAAAAATAAGATTTTACATTAAAAGAACTTACACTTCTAATAAAGTTTGAATACTCTTGAAAATATTCATCTTGTTGATCTTGCATATTTGTAAATAATCTTAAAACATATTGAGAATTTGAACCAATATGATCAGCCAAGTTTTCTCTATTTTTAAGTTCATCATTTGCAAATTTTGCCAAATCAACAAAACTTCCTAATGTCATTGTTGAGTTATACCAAGTATTTATTTCACCCAATGGATTATCAAACATAAAGTTTAATAATTCATAATTAAAAGAAACTTTTGAAACATTAAGCAATTGGTATCTTAACATATCTTTAATATTTCCATCTTTTAAGGTAGAAGATGAAAAATCAACATATCCCAAATTTTCAACAAAGTAAAACTCTGCAAAAGCATCATTTAATTCATATAAATTTTGAATTAAAGTATTATAAGAAGCAATAACATTTTTATAATGTAAACTACCATTTGTTAATTCATAAACATATTTATCTTGTGATAATTCTAATAAAGAGTTTTTTACAGCGTCAAGTCTAAAATAAATACTATTAATTTGAGATTGAGTAAAATTTTTAAATATTGATGTTCCTACCCTATCAATAACACCACAAAAAAGACTGGATGAAGCTGTAAGATAATGTGAATAAACTTGAGGGAAAATATAACTTTTATCGCTTGAAGTTAAATTTAATTTTTCAGAATCAAAAGTAATTTTCAAATAATTTCCATCAAAAAAATCAGCTGTTTGGGTTTCAGTTTTCATTGATGTAAAAAGAGAATCAATATCATCCTTTGTTTTGTTGCTTACATTACATCCCATCAAACCAAAACAGCATACACACATTATTAAGCATAAAAACGTTGATAAGAAAAATTTTTTCAAAATTTTTTGCGCTCCTTCTAAAATTTGTTGTTAAAAAAGCTTAATGCGTTACTTGATTTTGTTTTAAGATCTTCAGTTAAAGTCGCAGTATAATTTTCATAATTTCCTGCCCATTCAAAAATATCTAAACTATTTAAATTATTTTTAAACTCTCTAAAATCATTATTTGTTAAGCATTGACTATCATTATAGTCTTCAGCATTTGCAAGATAGCTATAATAAGTATTAACTAAAGCATTTGCTGTTGCGCTTGTTTCATAAGTTTGTCCACGTTCTTTTTTAGACATATTATCTAAAATAAAGTTACTTGCATAATCAACAAGACCAGCCTTTATCATATAACTTTGACCTTTATAACTAAAGTTGCCAGAATTGTCCATATTGTATTTATTAACCATTTTAGTTAAATATTTAAAGAAATCGCTGCCATTTGTAAAACATGAATAGTAATTTCTTACAACATAAACAGCTCTTTTATTAACAAGTTCTTTTGCATAGTTTGCATATTCGTGGTCTTCTTCAATTTTCTTTTTTGCATCTTCGTAAGACTCTGTATACAAAGAATAAGACTCTTCAGTTGCCTCAAAACTCTTCACATAATTTTTGTATAATGATGTAAGTTTGTCTTGTTCACCTTTTGTTATTTTATCTTCAAAAACCAAATAATCAATAAAATAATCAATACCTTCGTTGAGTTCAGTTATTGCAGAATCAATAAAGTTTGCATAAGCATCTGATTGACCATCATAAGTTGCTTTAAATTTATTTCTAATATTAGTTTGCAATTGGTTAAAATCTTTAGAAGATTGAGTTGCAACTATATAATTGTAAGCTTCAAAAGCAATATTTTGGTTATTAAAAATAGCAATGCCCACAAAAACGACAATGCCTACAAATGATAAAACAATTATTATTCGTAATAAAATATTTCCAAACTTACTCATACTATCCATATTTTAACATCTATAAAAATCTGTGTCAATTTAAAGAAATAACTTACATAATATATTATATACTTTTTAAATTATATAAAATTGTAAAAAAAAGATATACCCTCTTTTTTGTTTAAGGATATATCTTCGTTTTTTTATTCTTCATCTGTTTCAAAAGTTTTAGTAAAAAGTTCTTTTGCTTCACGAATAACATTTTTTGCTTCTTCATGACCAAGAACATTTTTAACTTCAACTTTTTTATTTTCAAGATGTTTATAAACTTGTAAAAAGTGTTTTAACTCTTCAAAAATATGGTATGGAAGTTCTGAAATATCAGAAAAACCATTATATTGAGGATCTCCAAAAGGTATAGCAATAATTTTGTCATCACCCTTATCATTATCTTGCATTTGAACAACACCAATTGGATAACATCTAACCAAACTCATTTTTTCAATTGGTTGTGAACATAATACAAAAACGTCTAGTGGATCACCATCATCACAATGAGTTCTTGGTATAAAACCATAGTTTAGTGGATAGTGAGTTGCTGTATATAAAATACGGTCTAAAATAATTAATCCTGTTTCTTTGTCAAGTTCGTATTTATTTTTACTGCCTTGTTCAATTTCAATAAAGGCAATAAAATCTTCTGGAGAAATTCTTGCTTCGCTTATCTCTTTATGAATATTCATTTTTCTTTCCTGCCTTTTTAATAATTACCAAAAACATACTATAACAAAATTTTTAAAGTTTTCCAAGCCTTTTTTTATTTATTTTTTAAAAAGCTTTGAAGCAAACTACAAGTTGTTTCAATTGAAGGAATATAAACTCTTTCTTTTGTAGAGTGCACATCCAAAATTTTAGGTGAAACTATTGCAATATCGCAATAAGGCATTTTTTGTTTAAAAATACAAGCTTCTAAAGAAATATGTTTGTTTATAACTTTTAATTCTTTATTAAACAATTTACTATAATTTTCGCACAATTTTTGTGTTAATACAGAATTTTTTAAAGCACTAAATCCAGGTTGTTTATCAAAAATTTCAAATTCAAAACCATTTAATATTGCTAATTCCTGCAATTTTTTAATGTTCAAATTTTCTTCATTTTCATCATGACCACGTTGACTAATTTTAATTGTATTTTTATTAAAACTAATTTGAGCTAAATTTTGTGATAAAACAATATTTTTGCTATCACCCTTTATAACACCTGTTTTTATTTCTGTTAATAAATCAATAAATTTCTTTGAAAATTCTTCACTTAAAATTTCTTTAATTTCAACTTCTTTGTATATAATTTTTATTTGATTATATTGATTTTGTAATTTATTTTTTATCTCTTCAATTTTATCTTCAAAATCATCACTAACAAAAGTTGCCGAAGTGTAATTTGTAATAAAATTAAATTGATTTCCACCTTCGATATTTGAAAGTTGTAAACTACTAAGTTGAGATAAAATATCAACTAAAATATTGTTTGCATTTCCAATATTTTGCGATATCTCTGCACCAGAATGACCACCCTTTAAACCATTAACTGTTAATAAATATCCCTTTTGATTTGTTTTAATAAAAGGTTTATTAAATTTAATTTTCATATCACAAATACTTGCGCAACCATTTATAAGTTCTTCATCACTCATACCATCCAAACTTATTAATTTATTACCTTTTAAAAGTGAATAATCAAAGTTTAAAGCCCCTGTCATTGTAACTTCTTCATCTGTTGTAAAAAGAGCTTCAATATTATAGTTATTGTCTTCATCTAATAAACTTAAAATAATAGCAACACCCAAACCATTGTCTGCCCCAAGAGATGTTTTGTAAGCCGATAAATAATCACCTTCAATAACCGTTTTTATAGGATCAACTAAAAAGTCTATATCATAATCTTTTTCTTTTACACAAACCATATCTGTATGAGAGTGCAAAATAATAGGTTCACAATTTAAAGTAGATCCTTTTTTAATTAAAACATTATTATGGTTATCTTTATAAACATCTAAGTTTCTTTTTTTTGCAAATTCAACAAGATAGTTAGCAACTTTTTCTTCATTACCTGAACTTCTTGGAAAATTTGATATTTCATTAAAAAACTTTATAACTTCTTCTTTCATAGTTTTATCCTTATAAACAAACAAAAACCTTTTACTAAAGGTTTTTTGTTTTATGCTTATCCACTTTATATTCCTTTTTGTGGATTATTGTTGTTCAACAGCTGCCAAATATGTTGCTGCATAATTAGGGTCAAAATTTACAACTGATTTAATTGGAGCATTTAAGTAAGAATTAAATGTTGTTATATTGTGACCATCAATTGAAACTGTTGTTGTTCCATCAGTAGCAACACCCATTTCTTGAACAGCAGTATCTAAAGCTTCAAAAGATTCTGCTTGAACACCATTAAGTTGAACTGTTGGCATATGAGGTGAAGGTTGAGCTTCTTTACCAAAAGAAGTATAACCTAAAACAGTTAAGTCATTATCTTCTGCTTGTAGGTCTGTTAAGTAATGAATTCCAACCAAGTTAAATATTGGATTCATATTTTCATCTTTTGCTCCACCTAAAGACATTAAACTACCAAAGTTTTCACAACTAATTTCAAAACCTGAACCAGCAATACCACTATCTGGGTTTTCTGCTGCATATTCCTTAACCCCGTTAACAGCAACATTTGCTATTTTTGAAACAACACCATTTCCACGATATGCTGGGTGAACTGCTAAACCACCAATTGCATAAACAGTTTTTGCATCTTCAAATAAAGGTGTTTGAAAGTATGGTGAATCACTTTCAAAAGGTTTTGTATATAAGGCACCAGCTAAGTGCTTGCCTTCTTTAAAATATCCAATAATTGCTGAAGAATCTGATTCAATAAGATCAACAACTTCTTCTTCGTTAAGTTTGTGCATAAATTTATCACATTTTGCAGCTTGAAGTTCTGCAAAAACAGCACGGTAAAGACCAACAACACTATCAACATCATCTAAAGTTAAAACTTTAACTTGGTCTCCTGTTCCTGCTAATTGCACATTTAATTTATTATTTGCTTCGTATACACATTCAATAAGATTTTTCATTTTTCTATAGTTCCCGTTTAATTTTAGTTTTTAGCTAATTTCTTTGTGGGTAACTTATTTTTGGGTAAAAAAAAGCCTAACCACATTTTTTTATTTAAATGCCGTTAGACCATTAGCTGTAATCATGTTTTTAATTCAAGTTTAACGACACAGATACAAAACCACTTGTGTCTCAAGTGATTATTAGAACCTGCACCTTATTGTTGAATTAAAAATAACTGATTTCATGAGAATTTTTCCCCTTATCTATATTATTGTGATAATATATTACCAAACAAATTAGTTTTTGTCAATACCTTATATAAATAAATTGTTTTTTATATATAATGGCAAATTTATTTTAAATTAAAATTTTTTTTTGATATAATAAAAAAATGATAAAAATTTCAAAAGAGTTACTTGAGTTAGCACAAATTTTTGAAAAACGTTCAAAATTATATATTGTTGGTGGCTACATAAGAGATAGTTTGTTAAATATTAAAAACTATGATATTGACTTAACCTCTGCCCTTTTGCTTAGTGAAGTTGAAGAACTTTTGCAAAACACAGGTTTTTCAATAAAAATAACAAACAAGCAATTTGGAACTGCAAAAATTATTGGCAAAAATCAAACCTATGAATATTGCTCTTTTAGAGAAGATTTTTATTCTCCTGGTGGAAAACACAGCCCTAAAAAAACAAGTTTTGTTTCATCTCTTGAACAAGATGCAAAGCGAAGAGATTTTACAATAAACGCACTTTATTTTGATATCATAAACAACAAAATTATTGATGTTTTTGATGGATTAAATGATATTAAAAATCGCCTTATAAAAGCAGTTCCTCCGGCAGAAAATATTTTATCAAATGACGGCGAAAGACTGCTTAGAATGGCAAAATTTAAGGCTAAACTAGGTTTTGAAATTGACAAAAACACTTTAAATTGCGCAATTAAGTTTTGCAACAATTTAAACGACTTATCACCTACTATAATTCAAAAATTTTTAAATAGTATTAAAGATTTTAGCATTGAACAAAAACAAGATATTAAAGAAACTTTAAAAAAGTTGTCTGACAACAAAATATCACAACAAATATAAAAAAGGAATATTAATATGGATTTACAAATAATCTTACTGATTGCACTATCAATTTTATCTATTATAACCATTACTTTGTTAATTATTAGTTTTGCAAAAAGGCCAAAGGGTTTTGAAAATTTAAGTTCAGTTATTGAAGAAACTAAAAAACAAAATGAATATTTAGAAAAAACAATTAAAAACTTATTTGAAAACCAATTTAAAAGTATTGACCAATTTAACAAGCTTGTTATTTCAACAATAAACGAAAACAACAAAAGTTTGCTTGATTATTTATCAAACCACTCAAAAAATCAATTTCAACAATTAGGTGGTATTGAAAATAGACTTAACGAGATTTTAAAAGCAAATGATGCAAAATTAAATAGAGTAAGCGATATTATTTCAGGCAACTTGAAAATTTTGCAAGATAACAACGAGAAAAAACTTGAACAAATGAGACAAACTGTTGACGAAAAATTAAGTTCAACACTTGAAAAGAGATTAAGCGATTCCGTTCAACTTATTGTTAAAGGTCTTGATACCGTTTCAAAAGGCATTGGTGAAATGCAAAGTTTAGCAACGGGAGTTGGCGACCTTAAAAGAGTTTTAACCAATGTAAAAACACGTGGTGGTTGGGGCGAAGTTCAACTATCAAATTTATTAGAACAGATCTTATCCCCTAGCCAATATCAAGAACAAGTAAGAATCAAACAAAATAGCACCGAAAGAGTTGACTTTGCAGTTATTCTTCCTGGAAAAAATGATGAAACACTTTACTTGCCAATTGATGCAAAATTCCCACTTGAAGATTATTCACGACTTTGCGCCGCAAGTGAAGACAATGATGTAAAAGAAATGGAAATCCAAATTAAGAACTTGGAAAACAGAATTAAAGAAGAAGCCAAAAATATTAACGAAAAATACATATCTCCTCCTCTTACAACCGACTTTGCTGTTATGTATTTACCAATTGAGGGTTTGTATGCCGAAGTTATAAGAAGACCAGCTTTGTGTGAATTTTTACAACACAAATACAAAATTATGGTATGTGGTCCAACAACACTTACGGCCCTTCTCAACAGTTTACAAATGGGCTTTAAAACTTTAGCAATTGAAAAACGTAGCAGTGAGATTTGGAATACTTTAAGCATATTTAAACTTGAATTTAATAAATTTGTTGAATTATTATCTAAAACACAAAAGAAAATTGATGAAGCTTCAAGCACACTTGATTTTGCTACAAAGAAAACAAAAACAATTCAACGCAAACTTAAAGACGTTGCTGATATTGATGAAACAAAAACAATTCAAACAAGTTTTGACCCTGACGATCTTATTGATTTTTAAAAAATTAAAACAGATGTTTTTTTACAAAGCATCTGTTTTTTTGTTTTTACATAATACACACAATTTAAGTTAATACTATTTATAGTATGAACGGAGATTTGACTATGAAAGTATTAAAAAAATATAAAGGTTTATTTTTTACCTTTTTATTTTGTTTTGTTTTGCCTTTTATTTCTTTTATGCTTATCAATCAATTTGTTTTAAGCTCTCAAAATACTTTTGACGAAAACTATACTATTTGCGGAGTTGATATTGGAGGTTTAACTCTTGCTCAAGCAGAAGAAAAATTTAAAAATCATTTTGAAATTGAAAACAATGAAATACAACTTGAAATAAAATATCAAGATAAATCTTGGTTTTTTAATAATAGCGATTTTATAGTAAAAAGCAACATACATACTGTTTTAGAAAATGCTTATAAAAGCAACCACAAAACAAACTACTTAAACAGACTTAAAAATATAAATAAGATAAATAAAATGGGTTTTTCGCCCCAAATTGCCCTTAATTACGCACTTATTGATATAGATGATAAAATAGATACTATTTGTTTAAGTGTTGAAAAAGAGCCTATAAACAGCCTTATAAACTTTAATACAACTACAAGAAAATTTGATATTTCTGAAAGTAAAAAAGGAATAAAAGTTAACAAAGAAAAACTTTATAATGATATTGTTTCAAACTTAAACAAAAGTAATACTGTAAAAGTTTTTTTAGAAACTTATAATACAGACCCTCTTGTTACAAAAGAACATTTATTAAAAGCAACAACAAAACAAGCTGAGTTTACAACAAATTTTTCTAACTCAAACTTTGATAGAAAAAACAACATAAAAATTGCAAGCAAATCTCTTGATGGTTTTTGCTTGTTACCAAATGAAGAATTTTCTTTTAATAATGCAATAGGTCAAAGATCATTAGAAAAAGGTTATAAACAAGCAAACATAATAAAAGATGGCGAATTTGTAAAAGGCGTTGGTGGTGGTGTTTGCCAAGTTTCAACAACTCTATACAATGCCCTACTTCTAGCAAATATTGATGTTACTGAAGTTCACAAACATTCATTACCAATTGGATATGTAAAGCCAGGGCTTGACGCAATGGTCTCTTGGGGCACGGCTGATTTAAAGTTTAAAAACACAACAGATTTACCTATTTTTATAGTAAGTAGTTGCAATGATAAATCATTAACATTTTCAATCTATGGTGATACAAAATCAAAAAATCTTGAAATTAAAACAAGCAGTGAAATCATAAAAAAAATACCTCACAATGGCGATAAAATATTGCCTGATTTAACAGGAATGTATGCTGACAAAATTATGTTTAAAGGTGAATATTTAAGAACAAAATATCCAAAAGATGGTTATGAAGCAAAAGCATATTTAGAATATTATATTGATGGTAAATTCAGCCATAAAAAACAAATAAGGCATTCTACTTATAGTCCACAACAAGGCATTGTATATGAAGGTTGCGAAATATTACCAGAAGGAATGACATTGCCAAAAGATGAAAAATTTAGCACATATTAAACTTTATAAATAGTAAAAAAAAAGAAAGTCTTTTTTAAAACTTTCTTTTTTATTTTTTATTAACCTAAAGAGTAAAATCTAAAAATCAAAACATCGTTTGCTAATATTCCCATAAACCATTCATATCTGGTTGTAGCAAATATTCCATTATCTTCAAACCAAGATTGTATAGAAGCATTAACAGTATCTAATTGATCTTGCCATACTTCAGCCAAAGCTTCGTTACCTTTTTTATTAGCTTTTTCAATTTCTTCTTCAAGTTCTTGTCTTTTTACTGTTAATTCAATAAATTTATCAATTAAATTTTCTGAATTTAAAAGTCTATAATCGTCATCAACTTTAATTTCTAAAACAAAAGAATTTTTTCCTAAAGACAACTTGTGTTGAGCATAACCAAAAATGTCTGCTAACTCTTCATCGCTTTCAATATAATAGTCACCATTTTTTAATGCATAAGAATATTCTACAGATTTGTAATATTCATATTCTTTTGCTTTGTCAGCAACTCCTCCCTCAAAGAACACTTCTCTACCTTCAATATTGCTGTTTAAGAAATATGTGTGAGTTATAATTTCAAAATATTCTTCTTTATCCTCTTCTTCATTATAACCTGCATAGGTTGCAACACCCCAAGTTGGATCAACAAGATACCAACCATCTACAGAATATTTTTCATCAACTAAGTTTACTTTATTCCAAGCATGGTTGCCTTCACCAATTACTTCACCATTAACTTTTACACAGTCAATACCTTCAATGTTACAAAGCAAAGTATAAGCTTTTGCAAGGCCATCACAAACAGCGTATTGGTTTTCTAAATCATATAAAGCCCCTTCAAGATAGAAACAAGCATAGTTACCAAAACTTTGAATTGAAAAATCATTTTTGATTGTCATGTATTCAAGTGTAACATAATCATAAATAATGTTACTGCAAATATATCTATAAATATTTAATGCTTTTTCATAATCAGTTAAGCTATCGCTGTTGTTTATTTGTTTCAAAACTGTTTTTGCATTTTCATAAATAGTTTTAGCAATAATTGCATCTTCTGCAAAAATTGGTTTTGCACCATATTGAACAACCATAAACAATTGTTCAGAATTGTTTACTAAAACTTCATCAACAA
Source organism: Clostridia bacterium (assembly GCA_045637945.1). Lineage (GTDB taxonomy): Bacteria > Bacillota > Clostridia > Christensenellales > UBA1242 > UBA7862. Next base: position 4,215 of record JAZUAI010000021.1, on the reverse strand, counting down.
CATTATCAATATCAAAAGATCTTCCATCTAAATCAATTTCGCCAACAATATAATTATCAAAGCAATAGTTTTCATCTTTTTTGTGTAATTCTTTTAATGCTTTGTTGTATTCACTTTGATTTTTGTCTGTTTTTAAATCTTCATAAGTTTTAGTAAATTGTTCATCTAAATAATAGTTAAAGTTTTCAAGTCTTCCAACGTTTTCTTCCATAGTTGCAAAGTATGAAGCCAACTTTAAGCCATCATATTCAGGATAATTATTTATAGCCTTTACAACTAAAGAATTTATATTTTTGGGGGTAATTTGTTCTGTTTTAACATAAAATGAAACATTATTTTGTCTATATAAAATTGTATGCCAAACAAGTTTTGTTAACTCTTCTTCACTTGAAATTACATAATTATACCAAGCTCCGTTTATATAATAATCTTCTCTTCTTTCAAAGTCTTCTTGATAATAAGCATAATAATTATATTCTATTTCTTTTTGTGAATCTTCAATTACTTGACCATTGTTATCATAAGCACAGAAAATAATATCATATTTTCCATCATTGACAAAAATTGATTTAAAATATTCACTAATTATACAACAGAAAATATTTTTATTTTGTTCTTTTAAAGATTGTTTTTCAAAAGTTTTTGTATCAATAACTTGTCCTGCACCATCATAAAAATTGACAGTATAATCTTTAATCACACAGTTAATTGTATTGCTTTTTGAATTTTCTGATGTAATGGTTTGCGTATAAGTTTCTTCAGCAATTTTTACATCTTCTTTTGATAAAACCTCAATTTTAAAAGCAAACTCATTTTCAGTTTCAGTTTCGGTTTTTTCTACCCTATATTTTGCAACATAATTATTTGTGTTTACATCATCATCTGTATTAACAGAAATTGAATAAGTTACTGCCCCTGGAACTTGATTAAAAGTTACAAATTTACGAGAGCCTAACATAACTTTTTCTTGGCCATCATTAAATACAAAATAACCTAAAATACCCAAAGCACAAAATGCACAAACAAGAAAAATATAAAAGCAAATCTTTGCGCGCTTTTTCACTTACTCCAAACCTCCTTTATCTATATATAATAGTTTTTACAATTTAAAATTTTTTAATGTTTTTATTTGTTTCTTTTTTAAAAGTCTACTTTAACATTTTAAGTATTACCTTGTTATTATACTATAATATCTTTGTAAAATCAAAATAAAAAATTTAATAAAAATTTTTTAAAAAACTTAAAACAATTTTTTTATTTAATTAGCACAAAATAACATTATGTATTTTAATTATCACGCAAAAGCTATAAAGCTTATTAAGCAAGGAAATTTAATTTCTTATAAAATATTTGAAAACTGGAACAACATATCCCCTGCCTTGGTTTTGTTTTTTAAAAATAATAAACCTATGCCCATAAGACAACATAAATGGCAAGAATATTTTGATTTAATAAAAACACAAAAGACTAATCTAAATAAAGATTAGTCTAATAAATAAGAACTTAAATTACTTAAAACTTGCGATAATAAAAATTTAAAGCTTAAAATTTCTTTTTTTGTTGAATCTTTTGCAATAATACAAGCAAGCAAAACTGCCAAAGTATTTATTTCTTCAGGTGTTAAATCCATATTTTATTATATGATTTATTTTTAATTTTGATTATCTTAATTTTGAACCAAATTATTTAAACATAAAGATGCAATTGCATTCATCTCTTGCAACCCATCAGCAAAACTTGTTGCTCTAACTTGTGTTTTTGCAGCAAAATTTTCATTATAAGGGTTTGTAATAACAAAAGTAGAAACACTTTCTCCAGCCTGATGATTATAATAAAGGCTAGCACCATTATTTAAAGCTTTGTTTACATCTTTAAATTGAGGCTGAACATCAATATTATCTAAAATATTTTCCCAAGTATCTTCTGTTTGTCTTCCCGTTCCTGCCCAACTAGGCAACAAAGTTTCTTTTCCCACACCATAGTCAAAATACATAGCACCACAAAAAGTTTTGTAAACATCATCAGTTATACAAATAGGTCTAAATGTATCATCGCTTGAAAACAAGGCAAATTGGTCAGAATCTAAAGCTTTAACAATGTATTCTTGACTAGATTTTGCAAAAGTTTTATCCATAGCCTTAAATGTTTTTTTAGGGCTGGAAAACAATTCTATAGCTTCACTAGGTTTTAAATTATTTTTCATAGTTCACCTTCAATATTTTATACTCTTTTATATTAAAATAAAATTTTAAAAAAAACAATGTGCAATTATAATAAATTATCTTTTTTACCTGTTATGTAAATTTGACAAAACCATTTTAGTTTATTAAACTAACTTTACTTTTAAATATAAGGACTTAAATATGAATAACATTGTTTTAATAGGTATGCCAGGCAGTGGAAAAAGCACAATAGGTGTCTTACTTGCAAAAATGGTTGGATATAGTTTTATTGATACAGATATTTTAATTCAACAAAAAGAAAATAAAAAATTATATAAAATAATAGAAGAAAATGGATTAAACTATTTCAAAAAAGTTGAAAATGAAGTAAATAGCAACATAAAAACAGAAAACACAGTTATTGCAACTGGTGGAAGTGTTGTTTATGGCAAAGAAGCAATGGAAAACTTAAAAAAAATAGGCACAATTGTTTATTTAAAGGTTTCAAAAGAAGAATTAAAAACTAGACTTGGGAATTTTGAAACAAGAGGTGTTGCAATTGAAAAAGGTAAAACTTTTGATGATTTGTATTTAGAAAGAATACCTTTGTATGAAAAATATGCAGATATAACAGTTTCAAGCGAAAAAATAGATTTAGCCACAAACGCAGAAAACATAGCAAAAAAATTAAACATTCCAATAAAATAAAAAGACAGTATAAAAACTGTCTTTTTTTATTTTTCTATTTTATCTAAAAAACCTTCATTAATATCGTTCTTAGCATTTTCAATAATTTCTGATAATAAACCTACAAAGTTATCCCATTTTACAGTTAAAGCTTGTTCTTCTGTATCATATTCATAAACACATTGAGTATTTTCACCAGAAACAAAACAATAATAACTGCCATAATTTGTTTGAGCAAAAATTTTAAGTTCTTCAGGAATTTGCATTTGCTCTTTCATTTCTTTAGAGTTTACTTCTTTAAAAGTTAAAAGTTTATTAAACTTTCCTTCTTCCTTTTCTTTTGTTGAAAGCATTGAAATACCAAAAAGGTTTCCACCATTATAAATTTTTAACCAGTTTGCAAGTTCAACAGGAATATCATTGCCTAAAATATTAACAATTTCGGCAAAAGATTTATCACTGCTTTCAATCAAACAAAAATAATCATTAAGTTTTTCTAAGTTTTTTAATTGTTTTTGTAAAGAATTTTCCATTTAATCCCCCTATAATTAAACTTAGTATAATTTTTTATAATTTTTTTAGCAAATAAAAAACAAAAAAACCTAAACTTAGTTAGGTTTTAATTGTGTGGATAAGTTAAATATTTGTGGATAAATAATAAATAGAAACAAAAAAACCACCTCATGCGGTGGTTTTAATGATGCGATGGCGATGTCCTGATTTCCCGGGCCGTGTCCAGCCAAGTATGTTTGGCGATGAAAAGCTTAACTTCCGTGTTCGGAATGGGAACGGGTGGAACCTTTTCTCTATCTTCACCATCACTGGTATTATAACTGTTTTCACAGGTATAAGCAAGTAAATTTAATCTCTTTTATTAAAAAAGAGGGGTGAATAGCACCATCACAACTGCATATTTAATATATTTTGTAAACTTTTAGTAAAATCAAGCGTTGTTCAAGATATTCTTGATCAAGCCCTCGACCTATTAGTATCAGTCAGCTACATGTATTGCTACACTTCCACCTCTGACCTATCAACCTTGTTGTCTGCAAGGCGTCTTACTAACTTGTGTTATGGGATATCTAATCTTAAGGGCAGTTTCACCCTTACATGCTTTCAGCGTTTATCTCTTCCGTACTTCGCTACCCAGCCATGCATCTGGCGATACAACTGGTGCACAATAGGTACGTCCACTCTGGTCCTCTCGTACTAGGAGCAGCTCCTTTCAAATATCCTACGCCCACGATGGATAGGGACCGAACTGTCTCACGACGTTCTGAACCCAGCTCGCGTGCCACTTTAATCGGCGAACAGCCGAACCCTTGGGACCTACTACAGCCCCAGGATGTGACGAGCCGACATCGAG
>JAZUAI010000020.1:0-9498 GCA_045637945.1 Clostridia bacterium | reverse complement strand
GATATATTAGAGTGTGGTCAAGTTTTTAGCTATAAAAAAACAAGTGACGATGCTTATTTTGTTATTAGTTTTGATAAATATGCAAAAATAATATTTGATAAAACAAATACAAAAATTTTTACAAAAGATGTTGAATATTTTTATAATTACTTTGATTTAAATACAAACTACGAAAAAATTAAAAATGATTTAAAAACAAATTTTGGTTATTTTTCAAAATATTTAAAAGCTGGAAAGGGAATAAGGCTGTTAAAACAAGATCCTTATCAAACAATAATTAGTTTTATTGTCTCAGCAAATAACAATATAAAAAGAATAAAAAATATACTTTTCAAAATGAGTGAAAAGTTTGGTTTAAAAATTGAAAATACAAATTTTTATGCTTTTCCTACATTGCAACAACTTTCAACAGCTACAATAACTGATTTTAATTTGTTGGGTGCAGGGTATAGAAGTGAATATTTGGTAGAAACAGTTAAACTTTTACAAACAGAAGAATTTTCTATTAAAAATCTAAAGGGTCTTGAAACAAAAGAATTAAAGAAAAAACTTTTGATGCTAAAAGGCGTAGGACCAAAAGTTGCTGATTGTATATTATTGTTTGGTTTTTCACGTATGGATGTTTTTCCAGTTGATACTTGGATAAGAAAGGCTTATTACTTATTTGAAACAAAAAAAATCAGTGATGACAAAATTTCTGACTATTTTGTAAATATTTATAAAGATCTGTCTGGATATGCTCAGCAATATTTATATAATTATATGCTTAATGTAAGTAAAAACGAGTTATGAAATAACAAAAAAGAGCAAAATTTTGCACTAATAAACCTTTAAATTATTAGTAATAAAAACGAAGATGTGTTATTATTTTTTATAGTTTAAGTTAAAAAACATGGAGGCTTAAAAAGTGAAAACAAATATAGTTCTTGTTAGTTTGCTTGAAAGATTGAATAAAAAGATTGCAACCAAGTTGTCAGATTCTTTAGACATGTATTTGGCTGATGTTGAAGATATTATTGAATATTATTTGCTTAATAAAGAAAGCGAAATAGAAGAAGTTTGTGGTGCTGATTATTTAAACAAACTAAAAGATAAAATTGTTAAAGAAGTTTCTACATATGAAAACACTTTAATCACAATACCTTATAGTATGTTCATTTCAAAAAATTATGCTGAATATTTTAAAAAGTATTGTACTGTTGTCTTTTTACAATTTCCTAAAAATGTTTTAGAGAACATAAAGAAAAAAACAAAAAAAGAACAAACAAAAAAAGATATGGATGTGTTGTTTTTAACATATGATGAACATACAGCAATGTGTAATGATGTTGCTGATATTGTTGTTCCTTTAAATAAAAGTGATTTTGATTTTTGTTATAAAAAAGTTGAAAAAGTTATTGATGAATACTATGTATAAAACTTAAAAGGAAAGAGATTATATGATTGATAGTTTAGTTTCAAATTACTTAAGAGTTACATCTGCTCTTGAAATTAAAAGTGCAAATTCAGGCCATCCGGGAGTATGTTTAGGTGCTGCTCCTATGGTTTTTTCTATTTATAAAAATGCGTTAGTAGATGCAAAAAATCCTAATTTTATAAATAGAGATAGAATTGTTTTTTCTGCAGGGCACTGCAGTGCTTTAATTTATGCTTGTTTAAATTTGTTTGGATTTAATATTACAACAAAAGATATGCAAAACTTTAGGCAATTAAATAGTATAACAAGTGGGCATCCAGAAGTTAAAGTTGCTCCAGGTATTGATGTTTCTACAGGCCCTTTAGGCCAAGGAATTGCAAATGCTGTTGGTTTTGCTTTGGCTGAAGAATATTTAAGAAATAAATATGGAAAAGGAAACTTAAGTCCAATAAACCATTACACTTATTGCTTTACTGGCGATGGTTGTTTAATGGAAGGAGTTGCTCAAGAAGCAATTAGTGTTGCTGGTAATTTAAAATTAAGTAAGCTTATTATGCTTTACGATAAAAATGATATTACTATTGAAGGTAGTTTAGATATCGCAAATAGAGAAGATGTAAAGGCAAAGTTCTTGTCATGCGGTTGGAATGTTTTAGAAGTTGCAAATGGTAACTGCGTTGGTGATGTTGACCAGGCTATTGCAAAAGCAAAATTAAGTGACAAGCCAACTGTTATTATTGTAAAAACAAAAATAGGCCATGGCAGTGATTTGGCAGGTTCTTGCAAAGTTCACGGAAAACCTTTAAATGAAGAACAAGTTAACGTTTTAAGACAAAACCTTGATTATTTTGTGCCAGATTGGGAAATCCCTGGTGAAGTTCAAAAGTATATTGGTTTACTAAATGAGCAAAAACAAAAACAACTTTTTAGCTATAATGAAGATATGAAAGAGTATAAAAATAAATTTCCGCAATTATACAAAGAGTTTGTTGAACTTGAAAATTTAAGCAATGTTGATTTATCTGAATTAGTTTCAAATGAAAAGCAAGATGTTTTTGATGGTAGAGAAGAGGGCCATTCTGTTTTAAATTTAATATCAGAAATTGTTCCAAATCTTATTGGTGGATGTGCTGATGTTGCCCCTTCAACAAGAATGTTTTTTGATAATAGCGAATATTTTAGTTATTTAAATAAAGCAGGAAAAAATATTCATTATGGAATTAGAGAACATGCAATGGGTGCTATTTCAAACGGAATTAGTTTACATGGTGGATTAATTGCTTTTTGTTCAACCTTTTTTGCTTTTGCAAATTATATGACTCCTGCAATTAGATTATCTGCATTAATGAAAAATCCAGTTTTATATTTATTTACACATGATTCAATTTCAACAGGAGAAGATGGCCCGACCCATCAGTCTACAGAACAAATCGCTACACTCCGCGCAATGCCTGACATTTATATTTGCCGACCAGTGGGTCGTAATGAAATATTAAGTGTATTTCAATTGTTTTTTAATAAAAAAATGCCAGTTGCAATGTTATTACCACGACAAAAATTTAATTATGTAAAAGATGATTTTAATTCTGCATTAAAGGGTGGATATTTAATAAATAAATTAAATAATTCTGTTGCAACAATTATTGCTACTGGTAGTGAAGTTGAATTATCAATTAAAGCACAAAATTTATTAAAACAAAAAGGTATTAATGTTGATGTTGTAAGTATGCCTTGCATTGAGTTGTTTGAAGAGCAAAATAAGGATTATAAAGAAAAAGTAATTGATAAGAAAAAACCTGTTTTTTGTGTTGAGGCAAGCACCGACAATATTTGGTATAAATATGCAACAAGTGAAGAAACATTAATAAAACTTAATTCTTTTGGCTTATCAGGAAAGCCAGAACAAGTTTGTTCACACTTTGGTTTTACAGCTGAAAATATTTGCGAAAGAGTAGAAAATTATTTAAAAAATAATAAATAATAAAAAAAGATGTTTGAAAATTTGTTTCAAGCATCTTTTAATTTTTAGGAAGACTTTTATAATTAGTTGGCTTTCATATTTTTACGCATAATTGATTGTGCTTCTTCTTTAACAGCTTCTGCACCTTTCTTTACAATATTTTGTGCAGGCTTATATAAGCTTACGCCAACAGCGCCAACTAAAATACCTAAAGCCATTCCAGCAAGAACTGCATTTTTCATAATTACATTTTCCTCCTATGTATAGTATGTCTAGGTGGAATATAAAACTTTCATTACAAATTTTGTAATATTTTTGTCAAAATTTTGTTTTGTCTATAATATTATTTTATTAATAAAATAAATGTTGTTTATTTTGTTTGATTATTTTTACGCTTTCTTGTAAAATGTGTTTTGTAAATTTTTTTAAGGTGGTTTATTTATGCAATTAGAAAATTATGATGAAATTATACTTAACTTTGAAGATGGCTTAACAAAAAAAATTGATAGACTTAAATATGAATATTCAATTATTCGTGCTGGTAGAGCAAATCCAAAAATGCTTGATAAAGTTGCTGCAAACTATTATGGAACAATGACACCAATTACACAAATGGCAAATATTTCCGTTCCAGAAGCAAGAATGATTCTTATTTCTCCTTGGGATATGTCAACAGTAAAAGAAATTAGCAAAGCAATTTTAGCTAGTGATATTGGTGTAACACCAACTGATGATGGAAGAGTTATTAGACTTGTTTTTCCAGCTTTAACAGAAGAAAGAAGAAAAGAAATTGTTAAAGACGTTAAAAAACTTTGTGAAGAAACAAAGATTGGTATTAGAAATGAAAGAAAAGATGTTTTAGAAATCTTTAAAGCTGCAGAAAAAGATAAAAAGTTGACTAAAGATGAACTTGAAAGTGCAAATGCTGAAGTTCAAAAATTGGTTGATAAATATAACGAAACAGCAGACAATCTTTCAGCTCAAAAAGAAAAAGAAGTTATGGAAGTTTAATTTTAAAAACAAAATTAAAAGGAAACATTTATTGTGTTTAAGAAAAAACAAAAAGAAGAAATTGATTTTACAAGGTTACCTCAACACATTGCTTTGATTATGGATGGCAATGGTAGATGGGCAAAAAAAAGAGGCATGCTTAGGACTTATGGTCACAAGATTGGTGTTGAATCTTTAAGAGTTGTTATAAGGCATGCAAGAAAGTTAGGTATTAAAGTTATTTCTTTCTATGCATTTTCAACTGAAAACTGGAATAGACCAAAAGATGAGGTTGATGAAATTTTCAGGTTAGTAGGTGATCTTGTTAAAGAAAAGAAAGAAGATTGCATTAAAAATAACATCCGTTTTAGAGTTATTGGTGAAAAAACAAGACTTAGCAAAGAATTGCTTGCTGATCTTGAGGATTTTCAAGAAAGAACCAAGGATAATGATGGTTTAACTGTTCAAATTGCTTTAAACTATGGTGGAAGAAGCGAAATTATTGGTGCAGTTAATAGAATTCTTGCTGACAAACTTGAATCTGTTGATGAAGAAACATTTAAAAAATATTTACAAACAGCAGATATTCCAGACCCAGACTTACTTGTAAGAACAAGTGGGGAACAACGTTTAAGCAACTTTATGATGTATCAATGTGCTTATACAGAACTTTATTTCCCAAAAGTTCATTGGCCTGATTTTAGAGAAAAAGAATTAGAGGAAGCAATTATTGCTTACCAAAAAAGAGATAGAAGATTTGGAGCAATTAAAAAATAATTAGGGCTTGCTTTAACTTTTAAATTTTTATATACTTGTTTTAGGAGAAATTATTTATGAAAGATAAAGTAAAGATAGGGCTTGTTTTAACTTTGTGTTTGTTACTTTGCCTTGTTATTCAATACTTTTCAAATTATGTGTTTGATTTTATAATCTTTGCATTGTCAATGATGGGCACAATTGAATTTAGAAAGTTACAATTAAAATCAGGTTATCCTGCTTTTGATTACTGTGCTGAAATAGCTTGCTTTTTAGTTTTTGTTTCAGCTTTTACAGGCTTTTTGTGTGGTTTAAGCGCAACTGTAATTTTAATTATAGCAATTGCTATTGTTGTAATTATGTATTTGGCTGTATTTTTTGGCAGTTATCTTATTGTTCCAAAAGATTTAGAAAAAGATTCTTTTAGAAAATTATCAAATATGACTGTTAAAGAATTTGCTTTTTTCAAAGCAAATAATACTCTTGCATGCATACTTTATCCAACTTTGTTAATGTTGTTTATGTATTTTATAAACCACATTTCTTCAATTGGACTTACTGCATTTAACACCAATACAAATGGTGTTCCAATGGGATTATTTGGCTTAGTATTATTATTTGCAACTTGTTGTTTGTCAGATACTTTTGCCATGATTTTTGGCTGCCTTATTGGTGGTAAAAAACTCTTTCCAAAAATTAGTCCTAAAAAATCATTATCAGGTTGTCTTTTTGGCTTGCTTGGTGGTGTAGTTGGTTCAGTTGTAACTTATTTTGTTTTCTCAGCTATTTATCCTGTTGTTTTTGAAATAGTTAACTTCTGGCAATTTGCATTAGTTGGTTTGTTTGGTTCTGTTGTTGCTCAAGTTGGCGATTTGTTTGAGTCATATTTTAAAAGACGTGCAAATGTAAAAGATTCTGGTAACTTCTTTAGAAGTCATGGTGGAATGCTTGATAGATTTGATTCTATTATTTTTGCAACACCTTATATCTTTATTTGTTTATTATTTTTATTTAGTTAAAATTTATAAAAATGGTTATAATTTTACTTGTTCATAATTAAAATATATGGACAAGTATTTTACAGACCATTTTTATTTTGCATTTTAAGTGTAAAAGGAGGTTAGCGTATATGACAAATATGCTTTTATCTGTTTCAAGTGTTTTATCAACAGTTTTATATATTGGTCTTGCTATTGTTGTATTGTTGTTTATGATTATGATTCATGAACTTGGTCATTATACTGCTGGCAAACTTTTAAAATTTAAAATAAATGAGTTTTCAATTGGCTTTGGAAAGGCAATTATTTCTAAAACAAAGAAAAATGGCGAAAAGTTTTCATTAAGAATGATTCCTCTTGGTGGCTATTGTGCTTTTGAAGGGGAAGATGATGATAAGCCAGATAACCCAGATGCTTTTAATAGTCAAAAACCTTGGAAGAGATTGATTGTTCTTTTTATGGGGGCTTTTTTTAACTTTTTATCAGCCATTATCTTTGCTGTAATTTTCCTTATGGCTTACGGGTATAACGATAGGGTGCAAATTGCATCTGTTAATGTTCCTGAGTATGTTCAATCTCAAAGTTTACCTTGGTTGCAAGAAGGCGATGTTGTTCATGCTGTAAATGGCAAAGAAACAAACTTTGTTTATGATGAATATTTTTCAAGTTTAATTGCTGATTATAATGTTGGAGAAGAATTTACTGTTTCTGTTTATAGAAATGGGGAAGATATTGATATAACAATTTGTAAAAATTGGTTTAATTGTGCTTATACTGGAGAAACTCAAGCAGAAAAACTTTATTCTCTTGATGGAACCGATAATAACTTTAATTATCGCATTTGGAAAGATGGAGATCTTATAAAAGTTGCTCACAAAGATACAATAAACAACACTTTTACTGCCGATGAAAAAGGTCTTGTAACAGTTAAGTTTATTACAAACGGGGTAGAAACTAAACAAACTTTTTATGTTGAAGAAAATGGTCTTGATGGATCAATTGATATTTCAACTTCAAAAATAGGTGTAACAACTCAACCTTATAGATATGGTTTCTTTGAAGCTATTGGTCGTAGTTTTTATTTCTGTTTTGGTTGGGCTTGGAAGATTCTTTTGATTTTGGGTCAACTAATTACAGGTGCTGTGCCTATTAATCAAATGGGTGGAACTGTTACAACTGTTGTAACAATAGCTCAAGTTACTCAAAGTAACATATCTAGTTTATTACTTTTAATACCTTTAATTTCTATTAACCTAGCAGTATTTAACTTGCTACCATTTCCAGCACTTGACGGGGCAAGAATGGTGTTTGTTCTTATTGAATGGATAAGGAAAAAACCTATAAACAGGAAAGTTGAAGGTAACATACATTTTATTGGTATGATAGCTTTGCTTGCATTTGTTCTAATCGTTGACATTTTGCATTTTGTGCTTTAAACTTATTTTGTAAAAGATAAAATTATAAAATAAAAGATGATTGATATGGAACAAAACAATAATCTATTACAAATAATAAATAAAAAAACCTGCAATCAATTTGATTTTTTAAGATTAAAGCAGGTTTTTTTTGATGTAAACCAAAATGCATGTCAAATAAACTTAATTTATCCTAGTTGGGTAGATTTTTTAGAAGAAGACAAAGAAAAAGTAAAACAAATTATAAAAGAATATTTAAATCTTGATGGAGCATTGTTGGTTATTAAAATAAATAAAAGCTTTGTTGAAGCAGACCTTATTGAAAAAGAAATTTTTAACTTTTTTAAAGAAAGTGCTCCAACATTTTATAGTTCGCTTCAACCTCAAAATGTTTTAGTTAATGTTGTAAACAAAGCGTTTGCGACTATTAGTTTTAGTTTGGAAGAAGATTTATACAACTTTTTTACAAAGTATAATTTAGATAAAAGTTTGTTAAAATACCTTGAAAAAAGTTTTTGCGCTAGTTTTGAGGTAAAAACAAGCCATTATGAAAAAGCACAAGTAGAAGATAAGTTTTTATCAACAAGGTTTGAAACATTAAAAACTCAAAGCGATTTAAATGCTATTATGGGGCAAACTGTTGATAAATATAATGTAAACGATAAAAAAGTTTTATTTGGTAACGAAATTGGATTTAAGCCAAGGCATATTTCAAGTATTGACAGTGTAATGGATAACTGTGTTATCGCTGGAAAAATCAACTTTTTAACAGAAAAAAGTTACACTTCAAAGCGTATGAAGAAAAATAAAGATGGAACAGAAGAGCCAATTGTAAAACCATATTTTAGTTTTACTTTAAAAGATGATTCTTCATCAATTATCGCAGTTGTATTTCCAAGCAAAGCAAACTATCATAAAATGCAATTGTTAAAAAACGGAGATACTGTATTGGTAAAGGGTAATATTTCAAAGTTCAACGAAAAATTTGAAATATCTGTAAAAGATATAAGTTTTTGTTCAATTCCAAATAAAAACGAAATTCATACAAATGTTGATCATAATGAAATTACTGAATACAGATACATTAAGCCAATAAAATATAGCAGTGCTAAACAATCAAACTTGTTTGATAGTATGCAAAATTTATCAAGAGAAGTTCAAAACCAAACATATGTTGTTTATGATTTTGAAACAACAGGCGTTGATGCTGCAAATGATGAAATTATTGAAATTGGTGCTTTGAAAATTGTAAATGGTGTTTTTTCTGAAGTGTTTAGCACTCTTGTAAAACCAAAAAGGCCAATCCCTCCAGAAGCAAGCAAAATTAACAGAATTACTGATGATATGGTTGCTAATTGCTATTCAATTGAGCAAGTTATTTGTGATTTTTATTTGTTCTGCAAAGATTGCCAAATGGTAGGTTATAACAATAAAATGTTTGATGCTTTGTTTTTAACTAAAGCAGGAAAGTCAGTAGGTTTAAATTTTGATAACACACAAATCGATGCTTTCTTATTGGCAAAGGATAAACTTAAGGGTTTAAGGAATTACAAGTTAGCCACAGTATCTAAGTATTTAGAGGTTAATTTGATTGATGCTCACAGGGCTTTAAACGATGTTATTGCTACTGCTGAGGTATTTTTAAAGTTATATTAATTATAAAGGCAATTAATAAAAGTAGTAGTTGTTTTTTTGTAATGTAATATACATGAAGGAAATAATTTTATAAGCAAAGGAGTTCTTTATGAAAAAGAAATTTTTAACAAATGGTTGGCAATATATTTTTGTGTGTTGCATATCATTTTTGGTAGTTGCATCTTCTATTATAGTGTTGATTTTAACTAAAAATACTTTAGATTCAACATCTTACATATATTTGTTTGTGTTATTTCTCTCAATTGATATTATTTTTGTTTTATTAAGCATATACTTATACTTTGTAGTAATTATTGATGATAAACA
>JAZUAI010000019.1:0-19611 GCA_045637945.1 Clostridia bacterium | reverse complement strand
TTTTAGGGTTTCTCAAAGGCGCAATTTTTTTTGTTATTTGTTATATTTGGTGCCAATTTTTAATATTATCAGTTTTATATGTGTTTTTAATTAAATTAATGTCTTTTAATAAACAAGTTGCTTGCTATGGAAATTCTGTTTACAGTAGCCAGATAGCTAAATTTACTTTATTTATTTTGATTATCATATCTATTTTATCTTTTATACAGACATTTTTATTGTTTTTATTGACTAAATTTATTGTTTTTATATAAATTTAATAAAATTTGTAGGACATTTTTTTTTATTATGATACAATAAAATGTAAAAATTTATAAACGGAGTGGTTATAAATTATGAAAAATAATATAGAAGAAATTGTTGCATCAATCAAGAAAAAAGTAAATATTGAAGGTTCTTATACAGGTATTATTTTGGGCGCTTGTTTTGCTGAGTTTCTTGATGAGATTGAAAATAAAGTTGAAATTCCTTTTGCTGAAGTTCCAGAAATGAAAACTATTGGTTCTGACAAAGAAGAAAATAAATTTATTTTTGGTTCAATTAAAGGCAAAAAAATCATTATGATTTTAGGTAGGCTTCATTATGCTTTAGGGTATGATAATGCTGATATTGCAACACCTATTTTTGTTTTAAAAGAACTTGGCTGTGACAAGTTAATTTTATGTTCATCTATTGGAGCTATTAGTCATAAGCTTAAAGTTGGAGATGTTGTAACTTTTGATGACCATATCAATTTGACAGGAAGAAATCCTTTGTTTGGTTGCGATTTTGAAAAATATGGTCATAAATTTATTGATATGTCTAATGCTTATGATGAAGAATTAATTGATATTTTAATTCGTACTGCAAAAAAGGAAATGGCTATAAAAGTAAAAAGAGGTATTTTTGCTGAATTTCCAGGCCCATCAGCCGAAACAGTTGCAGAGTCAAATTTTGTTGACAGGTTGGGGGCTGATGTTATGGGCTTTAACGTTTGCGGTGAAGTTATTGCTGCAAAGTATTGCAAGTTGCCAATAGTGTCTTATGCTTTAGTTACCAATTATGTTTCTGCTTACACAAACAATAAGATTAAGCACGAAGATATTGTTTATAACAGAAAATGTGCTAGTTCATATTATCTTGAATTGCTTACAAGGTTTGTTGCTAATTTATAATTTACATTAAAATAAAAAGCTTTATAAATAATTTCCTATGTATTTACAAATAATAAATATATAGGAGATTTTTTTATGAAAAGATTTATAACGATTTTAAGTTGTATTTGCTTAGCTTTTTTATTTTTAATAAATACAGTAAAACCACTAAATGTATTTGCAAATTCAGTTGATACATATAAAGCAAAATCTTTATTTTTGATGGATTACAATACAAATCAAATTTTATTTGAAAATAATTCGCAAGAAAAAATGCCTGTAGCAAGTATAGTAAAGTTAATGACAATTTGCTTAACTTGCGAAGAGTTGGATTGTGGTAGGTTAAAACTTGATGACAAGATAATTGCTTCGGAAAAAGCTGCAAGCATGGGTGGCTCACAAGTTTTTATAGAAGCTGGAGGAGAGTATTCTGTTAGTGATTTATTAAAAAGCACAATAGTAAGTTCTGCAAACGATGCTAGTGTTGTGTTGGCAGAAACAATCGCAGGAAGCGAAGAAGATTTTGTTGTTCTTATGAATAAAAAGGCAAATGAATTAGGACTAACAAATACTAACTATGTTAATTGTACAGGGTTGCCGGCAAGTAATCAATTTTCATGTGCTAGAGATACTGCAATCTTATTAAAGGAAGTAACAAAACATAAAGATTATCATAAGTTTAGCACAATATGGATTGATACATTAAAACATTCTAAAGGTAGAGAAACTGAACTAGTTAATACAAATAAGTTAATAAGATATTTTGAAGGTTGCGATGGCGGGAAAACTGGCTCTACAAACGAAGCAGGCTATTGTTTAGCAGCAACAGCAAAGCGAAACAATATGCGCTTAATTGGTGTTGTTTTAGGGGCAGAAAATGGTAAGGCAAGGTTTGCCGAAACGTCAAAACTTCTTAATTTTGGTTTTAGTAATTTTGAAAACAAATTAATAGTTGATAAAAATATTTCTGTTAGCGAAAATATATGTGTTTCATCTGGAAAACAAGATTTTGTTATTGGAAAACCAAAAGAAGATCTTTATATTTTAGTTGAAAAAAGAAATTCTGCTGATAACATATTCACAGAAATTAAAGTAAATAAAAATATTAAAGCCCCTATAAAGCAAGGCGATAAACTTGGTGAAATATATGTAATAAAAAACGGAGAAGTGGTTGCGCAAACAGATATAATTTCAAGGTCTTATGTAGAAAAAGCAGGTTTATATGATAACATCACAAAAACAATAAATAACTGGAAAATTGCGTAATTTAACATAATTTTACTTATTTTGTAAATAGCATTTGTTTGAATAAAATTGTTTGCCTAAAACAACTAAATATAATATAATTAAAAAGCTAGAATAGTTATAGTCTAGCTTTTTATTTTTTTAAATAATTAAAAAATCTTTAAAGGTGAGATGTAAATGCTTTTTACTTTATTATTTGAACTTAATTCTTTACCCTTTGAATATAAGGTAGTTATTTTTTTAACTTATGTAGTTGCTGTTATCTTAGCTTTAACAATTCATGAATGTGCCCATGGTTTTATGGCTTATAAATTAGGTGATCCAACTGCAAAAGTTGCTGGAAGATTAACTTTAAATCCAATGGCTCATTTTGATCTTATAGGGCTAATATGTTTTTTAATTTTAGGTTTTGGTTGGGCAAAGCCTGTTCCAGTTAATCCTTTTAATTTCAAAAAAATAAAGAGAGATAGTTTTTTAGTTAGCATAGCTGGTGTTGCATCGAACTTAGTTTTGGCTTTCATCTTTTGTCCATTATCTATGTTGTTAATTCCAGTAGCAGGCAATTCAATATTATTATATGCGTTATATTGTTTATGCGTTTATATTTACCAAGTTAATTTGGTTTTATTAGTTTTTAACTTATTGCCAATTTACCCTTTAGATGGATTTAATGCAATCGCATCTCAATTAAAATATACAAATAAGTTTGTTATTTTTATGCAAAAATATGGTTCTTTTGTTTTGATTGGAATGATAATTTTGTTTAACTATACAAACCTTTTTGAATACTTGGTATACTATGTGGGGTATCCAATAGATAAATTATGGAGTCTAATTATTTATTAAGATTATATAAAGGATTTTAATTAACATATGAAAAACGACAAAAAAGAACAGTCTTTAGAGCAAGTTTTTGATACTGGTTATCAATTTAAGTTGGATAATTTTGAAGGTCCACTTGATTTATTGTTGCATTTAATTAAAGATTCAAAACTTGAAATCTCTGAAGTAAAACTTGCTGATGTTACTGAACAGTACTTAAATTATATGTCTGGTCTTGATGAGCTAGATATGGAGAAGGCAAGTGACTTTATTGATATTGCTGCGACTTTAATTGAAATTAAGTCAAAATCACTATTACCAAGAATGGAAGAAGAAGCTGAAGACGAAATTGACCCAGAAGCAATGCTTTTAATGCAACTTAAAGAATATAAATTATTCAAAGAGGCAAGTGAAAGATTAAAGGTTTATGAAAATGTTAACAAATTTTATAAGCCTGCTGATGAAACCGTTAACGATTATCGCTATGTGTTGAAAGAAATGAATATTGAAGGTTTGCTCAATGCTTTTGCCGGTATGTTAACTAGGGTAAAGAAAGAAGAAGAAAAAGTTGTTCCAAAGAAAATTGAAAAAGATAGATTTACAGTTGCTGAAAAAATTATTTCAATTAGACAAAATATTTTAGAAAAGAAAAAGATGAGGTTTTCAGACTTTTTTGAAGAAGATTTTACAAGAAGTGAAATGATAAATTTATTCTTGGCAGTTTTGGAATTATTAAAAATGCAAGAAATTGTTGTTAAACAACAATCAATTTATGAAGAAATTGATATAGAACTTAAAGAAAAAGAGGTTGTAGAAAATGCAAACTAATAAAGAAAACCTTGTTCAATTAGTAGAATCCATACTTTTTGTTGCTGGTCAAGGTGTTGAAATTAAAGATATAGCTGAAAAGCTTGAAGTTGATAAAAAAGCAGTTATTAAAGCTATAGAAGAATTAAAAGTAAAACACGAAAATGATGGAATTAACGTTATTACATATAAAGAATCAGCACAAATGTGCTCAAATCCTGTTTATGCTGAAGATATTGCAACCGTGTTAAATCCTATAAGAGAAAAGCAATTAACAAAAGCAGCACTTGAAACAGCTGCTATAATCGCTTATAAGCAACCTGTTACTAAACTTGATATTGAACAAGTAAGAGGCGTTAACAGTGATTATGCTGTTCAAGTTTTAACAACGTTCAAACTTATTGAAGTTGTTGGCAGAAAAGATGCTGTTGGAAAACCTTTATTATATGGAACAACAGACGAATTTTTAAAACGCTTTGATTTGCAATCAATTGAAGATTTGCCTGACTATGATGAGTTGATTGAAAGAATTAAAGTTATTCATGCCGATGAAAATAAAACAGATGCTTTATATGGTAGCACAGAGATTATCCCTGAAGAAGAGCTTGCTGATAGTAAAGCTAAAAAACAAGCTGAAGCTGAAAATAAAAATAATAATGATGAAATTAAAGAAGAACAAACTGAAGGTGCTGTAGTTGAAGAAGTAGTGCAAGAGGTTAAGGAAGAAACAACACCAAAAGCAGAAAATCCTTCTTTTGAACAAGATGAATACGTTAAAGAAGTTTTATCAACAGCAAATAATGACAGTGATGATATTATTGATAATTTTAAAGACGATGATATGTTGTAAATATATTGAATAGTATTATGCAACCTTAAAAAATAAAACCCACTTTTAGATTATAAAGGTGGGTTTTTTTGTGCCACAAATATTTTAACATAGTTACTAATTTGATTTTCTTTTTGTTGAAAATCGTTTATTGGTGTATTGTAAAAAGCTTTTATAAAATAAGTATAGATATTGTCAATTTTTATGTTTTTATCATAAATAGTAGTTTCTGTATCTTTATTTCTAATCTCAGCAATTTTTTCAATATAATCATCATCTTGTTTGTATAATTCATAATAAAGATGTTTATTTGGATTAAAAGTTATTTCAACTTCATTATTATCATTAACTTTTGCTTGTATTTCAAACTTATTTATCTTGTCAAAAACAGTTGATTCTTCTTTTGGTAAATTAAATTTATTAAAATAACCTTTAATTTTATATCTTTCAGGTGTGTTTTCATTTGCCAGCAATACTTTTTTATTTTCAAAATAATCAATGCTGTTTATTTCTTTTTCTTCAACTGATAAAGGGATTGAAAAATCAGTACTTTTCAAATTTGACTGTTTATATATGTTTTGTGCAAGTAAAGTAGGAGAGTTTCCACCAGTAATATTTTTAGGTAGCAAGTTGTCTTTTTTGGTTGAGCCAAACCATACACATAAAGTGTTTTTAGGGTTATATGAAATATTCCAAACATCAGTATTTTCTTTGTTTTTACTATTTATATTTGCAACAGTTCCAGTTTTTGATGCTAAATTATAATCCTTTAATTTAAGTTTTTTGCAGGTTCCAGATTTAACACTTTCTTTTAACATATCTGTTATTAAAAAAGCAGTAGAATCTTTCATTACTTGTTTTTCTATAGGTGTATGAGAATAAATAGTTTTCCCGGATTTTGTTTTAATTTCCTTAATAAAAGTGGCTGGGATAAACTTTCCATTGTTTGCAAATGATTGATAACAATTTGTTATTTGTTTTATAGTAATTCCTTCAGTTAATCCACCTAAAGCTAAAGAATAACCATTGTCATTTGGGTTAAAAGTTATATTTAGATTCTCAGCGAATTGTTTTGACCTATCAATTCCAGTATAATTTAAGATTTTTACACTTGGAATATTTAGTGATTTTGCAAGTGAATCTTTTGCATTAGTCCATCCAAGATATTTATTATTATAGTTTTTAGGGGTGTAACCATCTATTGTAAGTTGTTCATCTAAAATGGGAGTTAATGGATTTAATAAATTATATTCAATTGCTGGAGCATAAGAAATAATTGGTTTAAACGTTGAACCAGGTTGTCTTTTTAAGGTTAGCAAATCGTAATCACTTTTACCATAAAAGGCATTTATACCACCAGTTTTGTTGTCAATTGATAAAACACAAGAGTCGCAATTTATATTTTCAGTGTAAGCTTTACTATTTAAAATTTCTTTTTTAACAATTGTTTGTAGTTCATTGTTTTTGTATGTATAAATTTGATATTCCTTTAATAATAAATCTTTTTCATTAAGCTTTAATATTTTACATGCTTCGTCAATACAAGCGTTATAATATGTGTTATTTCCTAGAAAGTTTCTATTAATATTTAAATTTAAATTTGTTTTATAAGCTTCATCAAATTCGTCTTGGTTAATTTTCTTATCTCTAAGCATTTCTTTCAAAACAATATTTCTTCTCTGTAAACATTTTTCTGGATTTGAAATAGGTGAGTATGTATTAGGTGATTTTATAATACCTGCAAGTGTTGCAGATTCTGCTAGAGATAAATCTTTTGGATCTTTTGAAAAATATCTTTGAGAAGCTTGATTTATACCAAAAGAGCCACTTCCAAAATAAATTGCATTTAAATAAGATGTTAATATTTGATCTTTATTTAAAGTTTTTTCAAGCTTTTGGGTTAATAGCATTTCATTTATTTTTCTTTTAAATGTTTTTTCGTTAGTTAGATGGGTATTTTTTATAAGTTGTTGACTTATAGTTGAAGCTCCTTCTTTCAACTTTAAAGAAGAGATGTTTTTTAGCATGGCTTTTAAAATTCTTTTATAATTTAACCCTTTATGTCTATAAAATTGTTTATCCTCAATAGATATAAAAGCATTTTTTAGATGTGAAGGTACTTCGTTTAACTGTATGTCTTTTACTTGCTCATTATTTATCAATATTTCTTTATTATCATTATCAAATATTTTAACTTGTGTGTTTACATAACTTAATTTGCTTCTATCAAATTTTATTGTTGTAAAATTGCTTAAAAAACCAAAATGGAATAACAAAAAAAAAGATAAAGATACAAAAATTATAGATAGAAAAGTATATTTAAAAAAAGTTAAAATACTATGTGGTTGTTTTTTCATCTTAATATTATTATTTATATAATAAATATATTTTATTCTTTTATAATTTTTCTTGAAAAATGTTGTCAAATTTTATATAATATTTGCTATGAAAACAAAACATTATTTTATTCAAACATTTGGTTGCCAAATGAATATTCATGATTCAGAAAAAATAGCAGGAATGCTCAAAAAACTTGGGTATGAGGAGACCGAAGATAAAAAAAATGCAGATATTATTGTTTTTAACACATGCTGCATTAGAGAATCTGCTGAGTTAAAAATCATGGCAAAGATTGGCGATATTAAAGCACTTAAAAAAGCAAATAAGGATTTAATATTAGTAATTTGTGGTTGTATGACTCAACAAAAGGGAATGTCAGAAAATTTAAAAAAGAAATTCCCATTTATAAATATTATAATTGGAACTCATAACCTAGAAGAGTTAGAAGAGTATGTTATAAAATACAATAAAACACATAAATCATTTAATGATGTATGGGAAAAAGAAAAAGCTATAAGAGAAAACACTCCTGTATATCGTACAAGCAAATATAATGCTTGGGTAAATATTATGTATGGCTGTAATAACTTTTGTACTTACTGTATCGTTCCGTATGTTAGGGGAAGAGAAAGAAGTAGAAAAGTTGAAGACATTAAAAAGGAAGTTGAAGAATTAGTTAAGTCAAATAAGTATAAAACAATTACTTTACTTGGCCAAAATGTAAATTCATATGGAAATGACTTTAATGATGGAAAAACAAATTTTGCTTATTTATTAAAAGAACTTTGCAAAATTGAGGGTGACTTTAGATTAAAATTTATGACATCTCATCCAAAAGATTTTTCATTTGAACTTATTGATTTAATTGCAACTAATCCCAAAATTAGCAAATCAATTCATTTACCTGTTCAAAGTGGTAGTAATTCAATTTTAAAAATAATGAATAGAAGATATACTGTTGAACACTATAAAACATTAATTGATGAAATTTATAAAAAAATACCTGATGCTTCAATTACAACAGATATTATTGTTGGTTTTCCTGGTGAAACAGAAGAAGATTTTAATGGTACTTGTGAATTATTAAAATATTGTAATTATGCAGGAGTTTTTGGATTTGTTTATTCAAAAAGAAAAGGAACTCCAGCTGAAAAATTTGAAAATCAAGTTTCTATTGCAATAAAAAGACAAAGAATTACAAAATTGTTTGATTTGCAGCATTCTATTGGCAAAGAGCTTGCAGACCGACTAGTCGGTCGCACAATAGAAGTGCTTATTGAAGATAAAATAAATAATTATTATATTGCAAAAACAGATGGTGGTAAAACAATAAAAATAAAAGATGAAAATTTACAACTTGGAAATTTTTATAATGTAAAAATTAAAAAAGCATTAACAAATGAATTGGTTGGTGAATTAATTTAAAATAAAAGGTAAGTTTACAATGAGTGAACAAAAAATTTCTTTAATTATTAATAAAGAAAAATTATCTCCAATGATGCAAAAATATGTTGAAACAAAAGACGATTATATGGATTGTCTTTTGTTTTATCGCTTAGGGGATTTTTATGAATTGTTCTTTGAAGATGCAAAAACAGCTTCAAAAGCTTTGGATATTGCTTTAACTGGAAGAAATTGTGGTTTGGAAGAAAAAGCTCCAATGTGTGGTGTTCCTTATCACTCTGTAGAAACATATATTGCAAAATTGATTGAAAAAGGTTATAAGGTTGCTATATGTGATCAAGTTACAGAACCAGTACCTGGTGAAATTGTAAAAAGAGAAGTAACAAGAGTTATTACTCCAGGAACAATTATTGAAACAGAAATCTTAAACGAAAAATCAAATAACTTTATTTTGTCAATTTGCAAAAAAGGTGAAATTATTGGTGTTGCTTATAGTGATGTTTCTACTGGAGAATTTAAGGTAAGTGAATATAAAGAAGATTCTCAACAAAAATGCATTGATCTTTTTTCTCGTATTAGGCCATCAGAAATAATTTGTAACCAAGAAATGTATGATTTGTCATCAAATAAAGAAATAAGGGTTTTAGACTTTTTACCAGTTTTTTCAAAACAACCTGATTATTTGTTTGATGAACAAACTTCAAAAGATCAAATTAAAAAGCAATTTAACATTCAATCTTTACAAGGACATGATTTTGCAAAACTTAATTGCGCCATCATGGCAACAGGTGCTTTGTTAACATATTTGTTAGATACTCAAAAAAGAAGTTTGAATCATATTAATAAAATTGTTACAGAAAATCACGCTGACTATATGCATCTTGATTATAATGCTTGCAGAAATTTAGAACTAATTGAAAGTATCAAAGACAAAAAGAAAAAAGGTTCGTTGCTTGGTCATTTAAACAAGACAAAAACTGCAATGGGTAGTCGTTTATTAGAAAAATGGATTTTACAACCATTGCAAAGTTCAAAGCAAATAAATGTTAGATTAGATTGTGTTGAAGAGTTGTTTTATAATCAGATGACTTTAAATGATATACAATCAGTAATAAGCAACATAAATGATATTGCTAGAACATGTTCAAAGATTTCTTATGGAACTATTATGCCAAAAGAATGTGTTAATTTGAAAAATTCATTATATGCTGTTGCTGATTTGGCTTTATTAACAAAAGAACTTAAAAATGAAAAATTTTCTCAATTATTTGCAGATATAGACTCTATTAAGAATATTGCAGATTTACTTGATAAAGCTTTTGTTGAAAATTCTCCAAATATCCTTGCTAATGGCGGATATATAAAAGAAGATTTTAATAAAGAACTTTATACATTAAAAAACATTTCAACTGAGGCAAAAAAATGGTTAGCTGATTTAGAAGCTAAAGAAAGAGAAGAAACAGGCATTAAGAATTTAAAAATTGGCTATAGTAGAGTTTTTGGTTACTTTATTGAAATAAATAAGTCTCAAGAAGATCAAGTGCCATATAGATACGTAAGAAGACAAACTATATCTAATCATGAAAGATTTGTTACAGATGAGTTAAAAGCTATTGAAGAAAAACTTTTAACTGCTCAAGAATCATCAATCAAACTTGAAAGTGCTATATTTGATAAGATAAAAGAACAACTAAAAGAATTAGTTCACATTATTCAACAAACAGCTAATGACGTTGCTTTCTTAGATGTTATATGTTCTTTTGTAACTGTATCGCAAGATTATCAGTATGTAAGACCTACGGTAAGTGAAAGATTAAAGCATATAAAAATTCAAAATGGTAGACATCCAATTGTTGAAGCTAATTTAAAAGGTGAATCTTTTGTTCCTAATGATTCTTATTTAGATGAAAAAGATGATAGAACACTTATTATTACTGGTCCAAACATGGCTGGCAAAAGCACATATATGAGACAAATTGCTTTAATAGTTATAATGGCCCATATTGGATGTTTTGTTCCTGCTACAAATGCAGAAATGTCTGTAGTAGATAGAATATTTACTCGAATAGGTGCTAGTGATGATTTAAATAGCGGACAAAGTACTTTTATGGTAGAAATGGTAGAAGTTGCAAATATTTTAAATAACGCAACAAACAAAAGCCTTGTATTGTTAGATGAAGTAGGAAGAGGAACAGCAACTTATGATGGTATGAGTATTGCATGGGCAGTATTAGAATATGTTTCTCAACAAATAAGATGCAAAACTTTGTTTTCAACACACTACCATGAAATAACAAGCCTTGAAGGTAAGTTAGAAGGAATTAAAAATTATAAGATAGGAGTTAAAGAATTTAATAATTCAATTATATTCCTACGTAAAATAACCAGAGGTAGCGCAGATAAAAGCTTTGGTATAGAAGTTGCTGCTTTGTCTGGTATATATGAAGATATTATATTAAGAGCAAAATCAATTTTAAATCAATTAGAAAAGAATTCCATTAAACTAGATTTAGCTAAAGTTGAAAACAAAATGGAATTATCAAATACTGATAAGGAAAACATAATAAATCAATTAAAGAATATAGATGTAAATCATTTAAGTCCTATGGAAGCTTTTGAAATACTAGTTGATTTAAATAAGAAAGTTGGTAAATAACCAAAAAGGGAAAAACGATGCAAAGAATAAATGTTTTAGATAGTTCTATATATAATAGAATATCTGCAGGAGAAGTAGTAGAAAGGCCTGCTTCAGTTATCAAAGAGTTGGTAGAAAACTCTTTAGATGCTAAAGCAACTCATATTACTATTGAGATAAAACAAGGTGGGACCAAGTTAATAAGAATTATAGATAATGGTATTGGAATAGACTTTTTAGATTTGAAAAAAGCTTTTTTACCTCACGCAACAAGTAAGATAAGCTCAGTAGAAGACTTGGATAGTATAGCTACGCTTGGTTTTAGAGGTGAGGCTTTGGCAAGTATCGCAGCTGTATCTAAGGTAGAATTATTTTCTAAAACAAATTCTGCTGAAGTAGGTGGTAAAATTGTAGTAAATGGTGGCGCATTTGAAGATGTTACTGAATATGGTTGCGCAAATGGAACAACTATTTCTGTTAGAGATTTATTTTTTAATACTCCTGCAAGACTAAAATTTTTAAAAAGCAACAAACAAGAGGAAAGTGCTATAACAAACATCGTTAATCGTTTAATTTTGGCAAACCCTGAAATTTGTTTTAAATATATTATAGACGATAAAATTATTTATAACTCTGTTACCAAAGGCTTAAAAGAAAAAATATACACAATATATGGAAAAGAATTTGTTGAAAATTTAATTGAAATAAACTGCAGTAAGCCTCCATATAAATTAAGCGGTTATATTTCTTTACCTTCTTTTTGTAAAGCAAATAAAACTTATCAAACACTTATTGTAAACGGAAGATATGTTTCAAACAGTTTAGTTTCTGTTGCGTTAAGTAATGCTTATGAAAACTTTTTAATGAAAGGTAAATTTCCGGTTTTTGTATTAAATTTAGAGTTAAACTTGGATGATATTGATGTAAATGTTCATCCAAGTAAAATGGAAATAAAATTTAAAGATACAAAAGAGATATATAATTTATTTTATTCTACCGTTCTTGAAACTTTAAATGAAAATAATTGCCCAATAAGTTTTGAAATTCCAACCCAAAGTAGTTTTGAAGAAAGCAAGAAAGATGAAACTTTTATTCCTGATCCAAGTTTAAAAAAGGTGACTGGAGGTTTTAGTTTTGGAGAGTTAAAAAGTTTTAGTGAAAAGCTTGGAAATATAAATGTAACAGCGCCTAGCTATGTTAAAGAAGAACTATCTGTTTTAAATTCTAATGATGATTTTGAAGTTATAAACAATAAAGAAGAATTATCAAAAATAGATGAAGTGAACATGAATAAAAAATTGTTTAACGATGAAGATTTTTTTGTTAAACAAACTTTTAATCAAGAAAAAATTATTCCAAAAGAATTAAACTATAAAATTATTGGGTCATTATTTAATACTTATATTGTTATTGAAAGCGAAGAAACTGCATATCTAATTGATCAACATGCTGGTCATGAAAGATTGTTATATGATAAACTTGTTTCTCAATTTGAAGAAAAAAAATTGTTGAGTCAACCATTATTAATACCTTTTGTTTTTAATGTTAATGAAATTGAAGATGACTTAATTCAAAATAACTTAGAAGTTTTTTCTGCTTTTGGTTTTGAAATTGAAAATTTTGGTCAACTAACTTATAAAATAAGTTCTATTCCAAATATATTAAGTGATATTAAATTACAAGATTTTGTTGACGATATTTTAAGTAATACAACAAAAATTTCAACAACAAGTGAGTCTATTAAAAATTTCTTTGCTACAAAAGCTTGTAAAGCTGCTGTAAAAGGTGGTCAAAATTTAAGCAAAGAAGAAATTGAAATTTTATTAAATCAAATATTTTCTACTAAAACAACGCTTTTATGTCCACACGGAAGACCTATTTGTGTTAAGTTAACAAAGTATGAAGTAGAGAAGATGTTTAAAAGGATTGTTTAAATGAAAAAAAATACAATCTTAATAATAACCGGTCCAACAGCAACTGGTAAAACTAAACTTGCCATTGAATGTGCTAATTTATTTAACGGAGAAATAATATCATCTGATTCAATGCAAATATACAAAAAGCTTGATATTGGAACAGCTAAGCCTGATAAAGAAGAATTATCACAGGCAAAACATCACATGGTTGATATTGTTGAACCAAATGAAGAATTTAGTGTTCAAGAATTTGTTTCTTTAGCTGATAAAAAAATAGAAGAATTAGTTAAAGATCAAAAGTTACCTATTATTGTTGGTGGAACAGGTTTATATATTAAATCTCTTATATATCCATATTCATTTTGCTCGGCTCCAAAAGATGAAAATATTAGAAATAAATATAAGTTACTTTTAGAAACTAATGGCAAAGAATATATATATGATCTTTTAAAGCAAAAAGATCCTGATGCAGCAAATAAAATTCACTTAAATGATACTAAAAGAGTTATAAGGGCTTTGGAGATTTGTGAAATTACTGGTAACAAAAAAACTGATATGAATAATGAAGAAGTTGAGCCTAGATATAACTATATCCTTATAGCCCTAAATTTGCCACGCGAAGAACTTTATGAAAGAATTAACACAAGAGTTGACATTATGTTTAAATTAGGGTTATTAGAGGAAATTTCAGCCTTAAAAAACAAAGGTATTATAAATGAAAGCTGTCAATCAATGCAGGCGATAGGTTATAAAGAATTTTTTAAATATTTTAATAATGAACTTTCAGTTGATGAAGTTAAAGAACTTATTTGTAAAAATTCAAGAAACTATGCAAAAAGACAAATAACTTTTATAAAAGGTTTAAAAAATGCTATTTGGTTTAATCCTTTAACAGAAAAAGATAAAATTATACAATATATTAAAGAGGAACTAGATAAAAATGATTAAAATTGACGAAAGAATTATAAATGCAGAAAAAGAATTAGCAAATGATTTTAAAAAAGCAGAAGAAATTGCTTTACAAAACCAATATAAAGTTTTGCAAGCCTTTATAAACAACAAAATATCTGCAACACACTTTGCAGGAACAACAGGTTATGGTTATGATGATTTGGGCAGAGAAAAACTCTTTAAAGTTTTTGCTGATAGCTTTGAAGCAGAAGATGCAATTGTTTCACAAGCAATTTCCTGTGGTTCACATGCAATAACAACTGTTTTATTTGGATTATTAAGACCAAATGATTTAATGTTGTCTATTACAGGAAAACCTTATGATACTTTAGATGAAACAATCTTTGGTTTAGCAGATGGAAAAGATAACGGAAGTTTAAAAGATTTTGGTGTAAAATATAAAGCAATTGAGTTAGTAAATAACACTGATTTTGACGAAAAAGCAATTGTTGAAGAATTAAAAGTTTCTGATCCAAAAATTATTTATATTCAAAGATCTTGTGGTTATTTATACAGAACAGCCCTAGAAGTAAAAAAAATAGAAAAAATTGTAAAAATTATTAGAGAAATAAATAAAAAAGCAATAATTGTAGTTGATAACTGTTATTGCGAATTTGTAGAACTTCAAGAACCAACCGCTGTAGGTGCAGATATTGCAGTGGGCTCTTTAATTAAAAATCCTGGAGCAGGCTTAGTATCTAATGGGGGATACATAGTAGGTAAAAAAGAATATGTTGATTTAATTGCTGGAAGATTTACATCTCCTTCAATAAAAACTGAAGTTGGTTCTTTTGAGCAAGGATATCGTTTAGTATATCAAGGCCTATTTATGTCTCCTCACACAGTTTTGCAAGCAAAAAAAGGATCTATGCTTATTGCAAAAGTTATGCAAGGATTAGGTTATAAAACAATTGATAATACCAATAATCTTGCAGATATTGTTAGAAGCATTATTTTTGAAGATAAAGAAGATTTGTGTAATTTTTGCACATCAATTCAAAGAATGTCTCCAGTTGATAGCTTTGTAACTCCTGTGGCTTCAGAAATGGCAGGGTATGATTGTGAAGTTATTATGTCTGCTGGTTGTTTTGTTCAAGGAAGCACAATGGAATTAAGTTGTGATGGCCCATTAAAAAAACCTTACATTTTATATTTGCAAGGCGGTTTAACATATGAGCATATTAAATTAGCTCTTAATGATTATTTGATGAATAGAAAATAAAAAGAAAAGACTACTGTTTATTGCAGTAGTCTTTTTTTATTTTTAATAATTTCTTATAAGGCCAATAACTTTACCTAAAATATCAACATCAACAACATATATAGGTGGCATTGTATCATTTTCTGGTTGAAGTCTTACGCGTCCTTCTTCTTTAAAAAATCTTTTAACAGTTGCACTTCCGTTTGTCATAGCAACAACAATATCGCCATTGGTTGCATAATTTTGTTTTTTAACAACAATTTTATCTTTATCAAAAATACCAGCATTTATCATACTTTCACCTTTGATAGTAAGCATAAAAACTTCGCCTTTTTTGTTAAAAACATTTTCAGAGAACTCATAAACTTCTTCATAATTTTCAACAGCTAAAATTGGTGCGCCAGCAGCAACTTGACCAATTAATGGTATTTTAGTTAAATTTGGGTTAGATTCTTTTGTAATATTGACAGTAGCAAATTGAGTTTTTGGTATTTCAATGGCACGGTTTTTGTTATTACTTCTTTTTATTAAGCCTTGTTCTTCTAATTTATCTAAATAATATTTTACAGTAGAAGTAGAATTTACACCAATTTCAGTCATTATTTCTCTAAATGAAGGAGGGAAGCCTTTTGAATTTATGTGAGAGCATATAAAATTATACACTTTTTCAACCTTTTTATTATCTTTCATAAATTTTTCCTTTTAAAAATGATATGTATTTTCAATATCAAGGGTAGAGTATCATAAAAAAAACAAAAAGTCAAACATATGTTCTAAAAATGTTTAACTTTTTATTCTTCTTTATCTCTTAACTTAACTACATTAGCAACATTTCTTCTTGAATCTTCTGAAATGGCAGCATAGTGTTTTCTTGTTGTGTTTACATCTTTGTGTCCTAATACATCAGCAACTATGTAAATATCATTAGTTTCTCTGTATAAATTTGTGCCATATGTGCTTCTTAGTTTATGAGGTGTTATGTTTTTTAATGGAACAGATGCTTCGCTATATTTTTTTACAAGTTTTTCAACAGATCTTACAGTTATTCTTCTGTTTTGCAAAGATAAAAACAAAGCTTTTTCATCTAATGGTGTTTTTGGGTTTTCATTTCTTTCTTTTATATATTCTTTTAAAGCATCTGCAACTTCATCAGAGAAATATAAAACAACTTCATTGCCACCTTTACGGGTAATTTTAAATCCATTAACTTCAAAGTTTATATCATCTAGATTTATTCCCACACATTCACTAACTCTTATGCCGGTTCCCAATAATAAAGAGAGAATAGCCACATCTCTTTTTTTTGTAATATTGTTATATGAAGTTTGCCTTACCGAAAAATTTGTTGGAGATTCAGCTTGATTTATAAGTTTTACAACTTCATCAACCTCAAGTCTTATTATTTCTTTATTATGAATTTTTGGAGTTTCAATTTTTGACGATACATTAGAAGAAATTTTTTCTTTTTTATAGAAATATTTTAAAAAGCTTCTAATGGTAGCAAGTTTTCTTGCTTTCCCTTTTTCATTATTTGAAAAATATTTATCTTCAACATAATAACCAGATAAATAATTTAAAAAAATTTCAATATGTGTAGCTGTTATTTTTGATAAATCTTCAATTGTAATATTTTTTATTGTTTTATCGTTAAACTCTAAAATCTCTGTTACAAGAAAATTAAAAAAAATTTTTAAATCTTGAGCATAATTAAAACGGGTGAGGGTAGTAGTTTGATTTTCAATTCCTCTAAAAAATTCTTCACAGAAAAAAGGTAGTTCAGATAAAAGCCCCTGAATTTTTTTCATTGTTTTATAATTTCTTTCTTTAAAGTAATTATCAAAATCTCTCATATGCTTTATTTTAGCAATAAAGAATAAAATTGTAAAACAAACTTGACTTAAATAGACTAAAAATTTATAATAAGTGTATATTCTAAAAAAAGGAGAATTTATTTATGATTTCAATTGAACTAATTAAAAATAATGCCGAAAAAATTAAAAATGATTTGGCTAAAAAAGGTTGCATAGTTGACTTTTCGGATTTATTAAAATTAGATGCCGAAAGACGCAAACTTATCCAAGACGTGGAAAGTTTAAAATCGGAGAAAAACAAAGTAAGTTCTCAAATACCTGCTTTGAAAAAAGAAGGCAAAGATACAACTGCTATTTTTGAAGAAATGAAAAAGCTTGGAACAAAAATTGAAGAACTTGACAAAAAAGTTGAAGAATGCGATAGCAAAATTTGGAACTTTTTAGCAGTTTTACCAAACCCACCAGATGAAGATTTGCTTGAAGGTGGAAAGGAAAATAATAAAGTTTTAAGACAAGTTAACACTAAACCTGAATTTTCATTTAAACCAAAGAATCACGTTGATTTGTGCACAGATTTGGGCTTAATTGACTATGAAAGGGGTGTTAAATTAGCAGGAAATGGTTGCTGGTTATATCGTGGAATGGGTGCAAGACTTGAATGGGCTTTGCTTAACTATTTCATTGAAGAACATACAAAAGATGGTTATGAGTTTATTTTGCCTCCGCATATGTTAAGCTATGATTGTGGTTATGGTGCTGGTCAATTCCCAAAATTTAACGAAGAAGTTTATTGGATTGATAATAAAGACGAAAAATCAAAATTTTTATTACCAACAGCTGAAACTGCTTTAGTAAACTTGTATAAAGGTGAAATTATTGCAGAAGAAAAACTTCCAATGAAGTTTTTTGCTTACACACCTTGTTACAGAAGGGAAGCAGGAAGTTACAGACAAGAAGAAAGAGGTATGATTAGAGGCCATCAATTTAACAAAGTTGAAATGGTTCAAATAACAACACCAGAGCAAAGTGCAAAAGCTTTTGATGAATTGGTTGGAAAAGCTGAAAATCTTGTTAAAAAACTTGGCTTGCACTATCAAGTTACAAAACTTGCTGCAGGTGATTGCTCAGCTTCAATGAGAAGAACTTATGATATTGAAGTTTGGATTCCAAGTATGGGAATTTATAAAGAAGTTTCTTCTGCATCAAACGCTGGTGATTATCAAGCAAGAAGAAATAACACAAAATTTAGAAATGCTGAAACAAAGAAAACCGATTTTGTTCATACATTAAATGCAAGTGGTCTTGCAACATCAAGATTAATTCCTGCTATTGTAGAACAATATCAAAATGAGGATGGAAGCATTACAGTTCCTGAAGTATTAAGAAAATATTTGGGTGGAATTGATATAATTAAATAATTTAAGTAAATAAAATAGACAAGGGAAGATTAAAAATGGAAGAAACTTTATTAGAGCAATTTGCTGAGAAAAAAAGCAAAGAGAAGGTTCAAGAATTTTATGAAAAAACCTTGTCTATTTTAACGTCTGCTCTTGATGATTTTAAAGAACAAAACAAAAAAACTCTCTCACTTGATTATGATGATACAAGAATTTTTCCTATGGGAGACTATACTAATGATACTTTTATAGATCAAACAGGAGAATTAGAAGTTGTAATTGCAACATCAAATCCTCAAATAGCCATTGCAAATTCTACTTATCTTAAAAATTTAAAGGAAGCCAAAACAAAAAAAGAAAAGGCTATTATTTCAAACGAAGGAACTTTTGACGAAATTATTTTAAAATACGCACATTGTTTAGCTCAGTATTTTGATGAAACGAGTGTTATCTTGCTTGTAAATCAAGGTATAAAGGTTTTATGTTTTGAAGAATATGGCTTTAAAATTTTGGTTCGTTTTGCAACATATGATGAGTTTGACAAAGAAGCTATTTTAAATTTTTGGGATCCACTTGCAAGAACAATTAAAAAAGTAAATTTGTTTTTATATAACGAAAAAATGGAAGAAAAAGATGCTGCTACAGGTGGAAATTATAAAAAACTTGTAAGAATCTTTAAAAATATTAGAAAAAATATTTTAATGAATAAATGGGCTATGAGCAGCGAAATAAATAAATATTTTATAGAACTTATTGTTTTTAACATTCCAAACAGTATTATGCAAGATAAAGATTTAAATATGTTATTTATAAAGGCTTTAAACTATTTAGAAAACTGTAATGTATTAGATTTTACATCATTTGACGGAACAAAAATCAATAATTTTGATTTAGCCAGAGTTAGTTACACAAAAATCAAAAACTTTATTTCATATGCAACAAAAGTTGCTTTTTAAATAGTGAAGTACTATGCAACTACTATGCAAAGTTTTTGTAAAAATTAAGTACTATGCAAACTTTTAATATAAATTAAATTTTTATCTTTTAAATCTTAAATTTTAATTTAAAAAATTTTTTAAAATAGTTAGAAAATAAAATATTTTAATAAATATTTGGTTGT